>NZ_LRMO01000020.1:0-75053 GCF_019266135.1 Bacillus sp. F2HM | reverse complement strand
CCGTCCGGACCGCCATTTTTATGACTTGTAAACGAAAACGTATAGTTTCGTTTTTTTTTATGTCTTTTTCTTTCTACAAGTGCCCAAGTTGCAATGAAATGTTTTGTGTTTGGCTACACTATAAGAAAGAATAGATAGATTACTTCAACTCAGCCTGGTTTTTTCACACCAGGCTTTCTTTATATCATTTTTAGTTGGAACTGAGACTTATATTCGCTACACTAATACTAACTGTGTTTGACCTCATGTCTACTTAACCAATTGATTGCAAGAAGGGGCTGTCTTTTTATGGATGAATTTGATCTTATTCGCCGAATCACACCAAAAGATACATATCAGCGCTCTTTGATCATGGGCATCGGTGATGATGCAAGTGTTTATCAACCTCATTCACATTGTGAAGAGGTCGTTTGTGTTGATACAATGGTGGAGCATGTTCATTTTCGTTTTGACTTTTCCACACCTTTTGAAGTTGGCTTTAAAGCACTGGCAGTCAATGTTAGTGACATCGCTGCAATGGGAGGGACCCCAAAGTATTATCTTGTTTCAATTGCGATCCCGCCCCATGGTGATGAGACAATCGTCACGGAACTTTACGAGGGAATGAAAGCGTTGGCTGACTCCTATCATATGGATTTGATTGGTGGAGATACAGTGGCCACCCGCAGTGACTTTGTCATTACCGTGACGGTGATTGGTGAGGTTTCAAAGGGAAAAGCTTGTTATCGTCACAGTGCTCAGACTGGAGACGTTGTCTTTGTCACAGGTGAACTCGGTTCATCAGCTGCTGGGTTATCAATCTTAATGAACGAAGCAGCTCCAACTAAGAAGATCGATGCTGATTTTTTTCTTAAGCGTCATAAAATGCCTCTGCCTCATATTGCTGCTGGACACATTTGTTCAAGTTTCCAGCGGGTCACCTTGAATGATGTGAGTGATGGATTAGCGAGTGAGTTAAATGAAATAGCCGAAGCGAGCTGTGTGATGATCGAGATAGAAGCTGATAAGCTTCCAATTCATCCAGATTTACAGGTGCTGCGCAAAGACTGGCTTGAATGGGTGTTGTTTGGCGGAGAAGATTTTGTGTTAACTGGTACGATACCAGAATGTGATTGGGAAAGCTTTGAATCGCAATGTCAAAAAGAAGGCATTCAGATCACACGTATTGGACAAGTCAAAGATAATCAAGCAGCCAGTGTTATGTTAAAAAACAATGATCAACAAACAATGTTAATGAAAAAAGGATATAATCATTTTAAGAAATGAGGTGACATCAACGGTGAAATTAACATGGACGACAAAAGGTGCGGATGAGACGAAACGAATTGCCGCTGCATTGGCCAAACTTGTGATGCCAGGCGATGTATTGACATTAGAAGGAGATTTAGGTGCAGGTAAAACCACTTTTTCAAAAGGTTTTGCGGAAGGCTTAGGAATTACCCGTATCGTCAACAGCCCCACCTTTACAATTATTAAAGAATATACCGATGGCAGACTGCCACTATATCATATGGACGTGTACCGCATGGAAGATGCAGAAGAAGAGATCGGCCTCGAAGAATATTTTGAGGGTGAAGGTGTATGCTTGGTTGAATGGGCACATCTTATTGAACCTCAATTGCCTTCTTCCTATTTAAAAATAGAAATGCTGAGAACAGAACGTGAAGAAGAACGGCATCTCACGTTTGATGCAAAAGGGGAGCGTTATGAGACCCTTTGTAAGGAGATGAAAGAAATTGACCATACTGGCCATTGATACATCAAACCATACACTAGGAATTGCTCTTGTAAGAGACTTCACTGTGATTGGCGAGAGCATTACGTATTTAAAAAAGAACCATTCCGTCCGAGCGATGCCTACTGTTGAAGCATTGATGAAAGAATGTGGTGTATCACCAAGCGAACTAAGCAAAATCGTTGTAGCAAAAGGACCTGGTTCTTACACTGGCGTCAGAATCGGTGTTACCATCGCAAAAACACTTGCGTGGACGCTGTCTATTCCGATATCGGCTGTTTCGAGTTTAGAAACACTTGCGGCAAATGGCCAATATTTTGACGGGTATATCTCACCTCTATTTGATGCGAGAAGAGGACAAGTTTATACCGGACTCTATACGTTTGAAAAAGGTAAGGTCAAAGAGGTCGAACCAGATCAAAATATCCTGCTCACGGATTGGCTTCATGAACTGAAGCAGACAGGAAAGCCTGTTCTATTTCTTGGACAAGATGTGCACCTTCATGAAGAGAGCATTCGCTCCATTTTAGGAGAAACGGCTGTACTGGCAGAGGGAACATTTCATAACCCAAGACCTGCAGTGCTTGCATTTTTAGGCGCAGATCGTCCTGCTGAAGATGTCCATCAGCTTGTTCCTAACTATATTCGTTTGGCAGAAGCGGAAGTGAAATGGCTTGAAGGACAAAAATAATCTTCACATAGCAGAGATACGACAAATGACAGTAGCGGACATTCCAGAGGTGTATACGATTGAAGTGCATTCGTTTACAGCCCCTTGGAAAAAGGAATCGTTTGTGTATGAGATTCTTCATAACCAATACAGCCATTATTTCCTCATTGAAGAAGATAAGCAGCCTGTTGGGTATTGCGGGGTCTGGATTGTCATGGACGATGCACAAATTACGAACATTGCGATTCTCCCTGAGCATAGAGGAAAAGGCTACGGGGAAGCATTGCTTCGATATGTCATGGAATTTTGCAAAGAAAAAAAGACAGATCATCTTTCTTTAGAGGTGCGGGTTTCGAATACACCAGCACAATCCCTCTATGAAAAGCTCGGTTTCAGACCAGCTTCTATTCGAAAGAATTATTATACGGATAATGGAGAAGATGCATTAGTCATGTGGGTGAATATAAATGAGTGAACAAACAGATCGATTCATATTAGGTATAGAAACAAGCTGCGATGAAACAGCTGCGTCCATTGTCAAAAATGGAAAGGAAATCGTGGCGAATGTGGTGGCCTCGCAAATAGACAGTCATAAACGATTTGGCGGAGTTGTACCCGAAATTGCTTCAAGGCATCACGTGGAGCAAGTCACCATCGTATTAGAAGAAGTGATGGCACAGGCGGGTATGAGTTTTAAGGATTTAGATGCGATTGCTGTCACAGAAGGACCTGGCCTCGTGGGTGCCTTGTTGATTGGTGTCAATGCAGCAAAGGCACTGAGCTTTGCCCATCAAATTCCTCTTGTTGGTGTTCATCATATTGCAGGGCATATTTATGCAAACCAGTTTGTTGATGAATTGGAGTTCCCATGTTTAGCTCTTGTTGTCTCCGGCGGACATACTGAGCTTGTTTTAATGAAGGAGCACGGATCTTTTGAGGTCATCGGAGAAACTTTAGATGATGCAGCTGGAGAAGCGTACGATAAAGTGGCCCGGACGATGGGTCTACCGTACCCAGGCGGACCTCACATTGATCGGTTAGCGCATGAAGGGGAGCCGACAATTAAGCTTCCCCGTGCATGGCTTGAAGAAGGGTCCTATCACTTTAGCTTCAGTGGTTTAAAATCAGCTGTGATCAACACCTTACACAATGCGTCACAAAAGGGTGAAACGATTGCCCCAGAGAATTTGGCCGCAAGTTTTCAAGCAAGCGTCATTGAAGTACTTGTTGGGAAAACATTGAAAGCAGCAGAAGCCTATGGTGTGAAGCAGGTTGTTCTAGCTGGAGGAGTCGCTGCCAATAAAGGACTAAGAGAAGCTTTAACCTCAGCATTTACGAAGCTGCCAGACGTGAAGATCATTATTCCGCCATTATCTCTTTGCACAGACAATGCAGCCATGATTGCTGCCGCTGGAACCGTTGCATTTGAAAAAGGAATCAGAGGCGATATGGCGATGAATGGCCAGCCAGGGCTGCCGCTAGTCTCATATGAATGAAAACTCCTGTGGATTACAGGGGTTTTTATTTTTTATGAAAGCGATTTATTCACATGTAAACGTTATATATCCACAATTGTTAGAAAATTTTGTTTTAAAATGAAGAGGGTGTGTATAAATATGATCTTTTTTGTGGATATGTGATTAAAACCCTGTGGATAAAGTGGATAAGTCTAAAGTGTTTAAGAATAATCAAGAAGTTATTGTGGGTATCATTGTGGATAATAAATTTTCTTTGAAAGAAAAAAGAGTACCTTTTAGGGCACTCTTTAAGCTTCTGACAGCTCTTCCCACTCTGCAAAAAGTGATTCCAGCTCTTGATTGAGCGTATCATTTTCTGTTTGAATGTCTTGGACCTTCTCGTGATCTTGAAAAATATCAGGATCACATAGCAGCTGTTCATTTTCACCGAGCTTGTCTTCGACGACAGCAATGCGTTCTTCAATTTCTTCGATTCTGCGCTGCTTTTGTCTTTCTTTCTTTTTCAGCTCTTTTTCTTCCGCATAAGAAAGCTTTGCCTTTTCTAATTGCTGTGCAGCTTGTATTTTAAGCGGTTCATTTTCTTGAAGTGCTTCCAGCTCTAATTGTTCATTTTTCTTTTCAAGATAGTAGTCATAATCACCGAGATATTCTCTTGTTTCTGTAGGCGAAAGCTCAAATACTTTCGTGGCGAGACGATTGATAAAATAACGATCATGCGAGACAAATAAGATGGTTCCTGGATAGTCGATTAGTGCATTCTCTAAAATTTCCTTACTATCTAAGTCCAGATGGTTTGTAGGCTCATCGAGAATAAGGAAATTGGCTTTTTGGAGCATCAGCTTTGCCAGTGCAAGGCGTGCTTTTTCTCCGCCGCTTAATGCATGGACAGGCTTTAAAACGTCATCACCGGAAAAAAGGAAGTTTCCTAAACATGTCCGAATTTCTTTTTCATTCATATGAGGATAGTCATCCCAAAGCTCATTGAGCACTTTTTTCGAGGATGTCAGTTTGGCTTGCTCTTGGTCATAGTAGCCGATCGTGACATGAGATCCAAAAGTGATGTCGCCTTTTACTGGTGTTAATGTGTTTGTTAACGTTTTTAAAAGGGTTGATTTCCCGATCCCGTTAGGACCAATGAGTGCCACACTATCCTCGCGTTTAATCTGAAAAGAAAGAGAGGATAGGAGCGGTGTTTTTTCATCATAACGAATATCGAGATCATGCACCTTCAGCACATCATTGCCGCTTTGTCTCGTAATATCAAAATGTAAGTTTGCGGATTTTTCGTCACCTAAAGGCTTATCTAAACGATCCATTCGTTCGAGCTGCTTGCGCCTGCTTTGTGCGCGCTTTGTAGTTGAAGCTCTTGCCAGGTTGCGATCCACGAAATCCTGAAGTTTTGAGATCTCTTCTTGCTGCTTTTCGTATAGTTTCATATCCCGCTCGAGCTGCTCTGCTTTCAGCTCAAGATACTTACTATAGTTCCCTGCAAACTTTTTCATCGAAGTTCTTGAAACTTCATAGACGTGGTTTACGACTTTGTCTAAGAAATAGCGGTCATGGGACACGATGAGAATGGCACCTGTATAATTTTGCAAATACTGCTCCAGCCATGATAAGGTATCAATATCTAAATGGTTGGTCGGCTCATCCAGAATTAAGAGTTCTGGTTTCATTAATAAGAGCTTTCCAAGCGCTAGACGGGTTTTCTGGCCGCCGCTTAAGGATTGGACGGTTGTCTCATCTTCGAAATGACTAAAGCCGAGTCCATGCAGAATGGAGCGGACATCTGCTTCATATTGATAGCCGCCTTGATCTTTAAATTCCTGCTGCAGCCTGTCATAGGTTTTCATCAGGGCATCCAGGTCAGAACCTGTGGAGGAAGCCATTTTCTCCTCAATTGTTCTCATCTCTTGTTCCATCTCTTTTAAATGATCAAAAACCGATAATAATTCGTCTTTTAACGTACGTGTAGACGTTACATCGGTATGCTGTGCTAAATAGCCGATCGATAGGTCTTTTGGTTTGATGATCTCACCTTGCTCGTAAGACATTTGACCGGCAATGATTTTCAAAAGCGTGGATTTGCCTGCGCCGTTACGACCTACAATGGCAATGCGATCCCTTGCTTTGACTTCCAATTTTATATTCGTTAAAACGGTATCAGCGCCAAACGATTTGGACAGCTGATTCACTTGTAGAATCATCATGTAACTTCACCTCTGCTATAATATGTTAAGTGTAGCTTATCAGCAGTAAACCGGCAAATGTTACATACAATCGCCATATTCAAATGAAAGACAGATAGGAAAAAATAGTGTATCATTTGAGTGAGGGAGCGTTGAAAGATGAGTCAATTTAGCCACTTTAACGAACAGGGAAGAGCAAAGATGGTCGACATTAGTGACAAATCGTCTACAGTGAGGACCGCCGTTGCTGCTTCAAGTGTTCGTATGATAAAAGAAGTGTTTCATAAAATACAACAGCGTGAAATTGGAAAAGGGGATGTGCTGTCTGTTGCACAGGTTGCTGGCATCATGGCAGCAAAGCAAACATCTACCATCATTCCAATGTGTCATCCGCTTGCACTAAAAGGCGTGGATATCTCCTTTGATTGGGAGGAAGACGGAAATGCGCACATCCTGAACATACAAGTACAGGTAAAAACAAAAGGAAGTACAGGTGTGGAGATGGAAGCGCTCACTTCTGCTTCAGTATGTGCACTGACCGTTTACGACATGTGCAAAGCGATTGATAAAGGCATGATCATCGGTCCTACCTATCTAATTGAAAAGACAGGCGGGAAAAATGGTGATTTTCACAGAGCATCTGATATTTAAGTTGGAGGACCTTATATGAATATAGATCAGTCAAAAATTCCACAAGCGACAGCCAAACGTTTGCCGCTATACTACCGTTTTTTAAAAAATCTGCATGCATCAGGAAAACAAAGGGTGTCATCAGCAGAGCTTAGTGATGCAGTCAAAGTGGATTCTGCTACCATTCGCCGAGATTTTTCGTACTTTGGTGCACTTGGGAAGAAAGGGTATGGCTATAATGTCGATTATCTCTTGACCTTCTTCAGAAAGACCCTTGACCAAGATGAAATGACCAATGTCATGCTCATCGGTGTCGGAAATTTAGGGACTGCTTTTTTACACTATAATTTCATAAAAAATAATAATACAAAAATTTCAATGGCTTTTGACGTCAATGAGAGTAAAATAGGAAGTGAGATAGGCGGCGTGCCTGTCTATGATTTGGATAAGCTTGAAGAGCATGTTCAAGAGGTAGGAGATATCCCTGTTGCAATTTTGACAGTACCTGCCGTAGCAGCTCAATCCATTACAGATCGTTTGATTGCCCTTGGCATCAAAGGAATCCTTAACTTTACGCCGGCTCGATTGAATGTGCCGGAACACATTCGAATTCATCATATAGATTTGGCGGTTGAACTTCAGTCTCTTGTGTATTTCTTAAAGCATTACTCTGTTACGCAGGAGGACTGACGAAAAGGGGTAAAGGGGGTGGAGCAAATGGGTCCGATCGGTCCTGGGAGTTTGATTCTGATTGCGATTGTAGCGCTCATTATTTTTGGGCCGAAAAAGCTTCCTGAATTAGGAAGAGCAGCAGGAGATACATTACGTGAATTCAAAAATGCCACAAAAGGCTTAGCTGATGATCAGGAAGAAAAAAAGAAAAAAGAAGATCAGTAGAATAGGATGAGCTTCATGAATGTCAAAGATATGCCGCTTATGGAGCATATTGTGGAACTGCGAAAACGTTTAGTGATCATTGCGATGTTTTTTGTCGCCTTTATGGTGTCTGGTTTTTTTCTCGCTAAGCCGGTCATTCTGTATTTACAAAATACCGATGAAGCGGCAACACTGACGCTGAATGCATTTAAGCTTACAGATCCACTGTACGTGTTTATGCAGTTCGCATTTGTCATTGCTTTGGTTTTGACGTGTCCCGTTATTTTATATCAGCTGTGGGCGTTTGTGAGTCCTGGCTTATATGAAAAAGAAAGAAAGGTGACACTTGCTTACATTCCGATTGCACTGCTTTTATTTTTGAGCGGTGTGGCTTTCTCTTACTTTATTTTATTTCCGTTTGTCGTCGATTTTATGATGCGAATGTCGAATGATTTAAATGTAGAGCAAGTCATTGGGATTCATGAGTATTTTACATTTCTAATGCAGTTAACACTTCCATTTGGCTTTTTGTTTCAGATGCCCGTCGTGTTGATGTTTCTCACAAGACTTGGCATCATCACACCGATGTTTTTATCAAAAATACGGAAGTATGCCTATTTTGTCCTCCTTGTCATTGCCGCACTCATTACACCGCCAGAGCTTGTTTCTCACCTCATGGTCACCTTGCCAATGCTCGTTTTATACGAAGTGAGTATTATCATTTCAAGAGTGACCTACCGCAAAATGCAGCAAACAGAGGAGAAAGAAAAACATGATGTTTCATAAAAAAGCATTATGATCCAATGAGGATCACGATGCTTTTTCTATTGTGTAAGAAATTGATTGATCGCGTGAAAGAGGTGCTTATAATAGGCGGGCTCATGCGAGACAAAATCTCGAATATGTACTTCCCTGCTTTCCTCACGTCGTTCGCCGTTTGCAGCCACTTCAAAGCCCTCGATTTGAATGCTTTCACATGTTCCTGTTAAAAGCTGCTGTGCATCAAGCAGTTTTGCTCTGTACAGACCAGCGACTTCTTCTTTCTGTAGATGAACTTCCATGTGCTTTTCTTCATTCATATAAAGGTACACATGGCAGAACTCACGGTCAATGAACGAAGGCATATGGATTTCATCCTTTATGATACCTGCAAAGGTGAGGTCCTCAAAAGGGATGGAAAGACCAATTTCTTCTTCTACCTCTCTTAAGCCATCAGAAGGCTGTTCATCTGCGAGAAGATGGCCCGCTGCGGTGATATCAAACAGAGAAGGAAAATCCTTTTTT
Source organism: Bacillus sp. F2HM (assembly GCF_019266135.1). NCBI lineage: Bacteria > Bacillati > Bacillota > Bacilli > Caryophanales > Bacillaceae > Bacillus > Bacillus sp. F2HM. The sequence goes on along the minus strand of NZ_LRMO01000020.1, from coordinate 66,191 downwards.
GCGGGACTTCTAAGCTGAAAATAAAGATACACGGTGCTATGCTCTTTTTTAAGAAGCCAGAAATGAAATGTTTCATGCCAAAAACCTTGGGCGTGAACATCTGAACGAGCGGCAGTTCCAATCGTTTCATGTTGATCATTGAAGATGCGAAGTTTTTCATGTTCCATAAAGATACATCCTCCATAAAAAAACCATTTTCCAACCGCGGAAAATGGTTTTTGATTTATTTTTGCTGCTGTTTTTTGAGTTTGACAGAGAAGGCAAACATTTTAAGCGCGATATTGATATTATAGGCCGCAAACACCATCAGCAAAATGCTGTAAAATGACCACATGTCACCTGGGTTCTGAATGGCCATATAGGTGAAAGCGACACCTACGGCAAAATAAATGATGCCCCATACGACTGGGTTTCTCATGAGAAAAAGCCTCCAATAATCATTTGCATAGTTTGAGATTGTTCTTCAATCATTTTTCTTACTGGCTCAATCTGTACAAGAATGACGAGCGAGTTCATCAACATATGAGCGCCGATTGGAACAATGATTCGTTTTGTTTTGGCATATAAAAAGGCAAAGGTAAAGCCCATTGCGGTATAGAGAAAGAAGTGGGGAAAATCAGAGTGTGCAGCAGCGAAAAATACTGAACTCACAAGTGCTCCAATAAAAAAATTCGTTCTTTCATAAATCACACCAAAAATGATTTTTCGGAAAACGATTTCTTCAAGTATTGGTCCAATCAGTGAAATAATGATAACAAGAAAAGGAAAAGCATCCATAATAGATAAAATATTTTGCGTATTTTCTGATTCACGGCCAATGCCGAATGCATATTGTTCAATCACGCCTGCAATCGATTGTGCAAAGAGAGAAAGAAAGAAACCGCCAATGATCCATGCGATAGCAGAACCGATTGAAGCAGGCGCTTCATTTCGCAGTGAAGCTTTTGGGACGGTTCGAAGGATGAGCAGAATAATGATCAACCCGATACAGAAACTGATGATTGTCCACGTTCCTGATAATTTTGAAAGCTCTGTTTGAGTCATCGGTGTTTGAATGAATCCCAGCCATTTCATAATAAGAAAATAAGGAAACGCAGATACCTGTACCAATATATACGTTAAGATGATGTACCAATATTGTTTTTTCAAGTAACGAAAACCCCTTTACTAAAAGAACTAAATTTATTGTAACACAAGTCTTCTTTTTCGATAAAAAGGAAAGAATCTGAGATTGAAAAAGATCATGAAAGCGTAAAAATTTTTAAAGGTTTTTACTTGAAATTGCAGAAGACATTCTTTATTATAATAAATGTGTTAGCACTCACTGGTGATGAGTGCTAAAAAAGACTACATATAAAAATTGAGGAGGTTGTTTCTTATGTTAAAGCCATTAGGCGATCGCGTAATCATTGAACTCGTTGAATCTGAGGAAAAAACCGCTAGCGGTATTGTTTTACCGGATTCTGCAAAAGAAAAACCGCAAGAAGGTAAAATTGTTGCAGCAGGTTCAGGGCGTGTACTTGAAAGTGGTGAGCGCGTTGCGTTAGAAGTAAGCACAGGCGACCGCATTATCTTCTCAAAATATGCAGGCACTGAAGTGAAATATGAAGGAAAAGAATATTTAATCCTTCGTGAGAGCGACATTTTAGCTGTTATTGGTTAATCACATAAAAAACATTGAGATACATTTTTAAAAAGACTGAGGAGGTTTCGTTATTATGGCAAAAGATATTAAGTTCAGTGAAGAAGCACGTCGCGCAATGTTACGTGGTGTAGATGCACTTGCAGATGCTGTAAAAGTAACTTTAGGACCTAAAGGACGTAACGTGGTTCTTGAGAAAAAATTCGGTTCTCCACTTATCACAAATGATGGTGTAACGATTGCAAAAGAAATCGAATTAGAAGATGCATTTGAAAACATGGGTGCAAAACTTGTGGCTGAAGTTGCAAGCAAAACAAACGATGTTGCTGGTGACGGTACAACAACTGCAACAGTTCTAGCTCAAGCGATGATCCGTGAAGGTCTTAAAAACGTAACAGCTGGTGCAAACCCTGTTGGCGTTCGTAAAGGGATCGAAGAAGCAGTGAAAGTAGCACTTGAAGGCTTGCACGAGATTTCTAAACCAATCGAAGGCAAAGAATCAATTGCTCAAGTTGCGGCTATTTCTGCAGCAGATGAAGAAGTCGGCAGCCTAATCGCTGAAGCGATGGAACGCGTAGGTAACGATGGTGTCATCACAATTGAAGAATCTAAAGGATTCACAACTGAGCTTGAAGTGGTTGAAGGTATGCAATTTGACCGCGGATATGCTTCACCATACATGGTGACGGATTCTGATAAGATGGAAGCGGTTCTTGAAAATCCTTACATCTTAATTACTGATAAAAAAATTACAAACATTCAAGAAATCCTTCCTGTACTTGAGCAAGTTGTACAACAAGGCAAACCATTATTGCTCATTGCTGAAGATGTAGAAGGCGAAGCACTTGCAACTCTTGTTGTGAACAAACTTCGTGGTACATTCAACGCAGTAGCAGTAAAAGCACCTGGATTCGGTGATCGTCGTAAAGCAATGCTTGAAGACATCTCTGTTCTAACTGGCGGAGAATTAATCACAGAAGACCTAGGACTTGACCTGAAATCAACTGAAATCGGTCAGCTTGGCCGCGCTTCTAAAGTCGTTGTGACAAAAGAAAACACAACAATCGTAGAGGGCTCAGGAGATTCTGCTCAAATCTCAGCACGTGTGAACCAAATCCGTGCACAAGTAGAAGAAACAACTTCTGAATTCGATAAAGAAAAATTACAAGAACGTCTTGCAAAACTAGCTGGCGGCGTCGCTGTCATCAAAGTTGGTGCTGCAACTGAAACAGAACTAAAAGAGCGTAAACTACGCATCGAGGATGCACTGAACTCAACTCGCGCAGCAGTTGAAGAAGGTATCGTATCCGGTGGTGGTACAGCACTTGTGAATGTATACAACAAAGTCGCTTCAATCGAAGCTGATGGTGACGTTCAAACAGGTGTGAACATCGTTCTACGTTCTCTTGAAGAGCCAATTCGTCAAATCGCTCACAACGCAGGTCTTGAAGGATCCGTTATCGTTGAGCGCTTGAAAAACGAAGAAATTGGCGTAGGCTTCAACGCAGCAACAAACGAATGGGTAAACATGATCGAAAAAGGAATCGTTGACCCAACAAAAGTAACTCGCTCTGCACTTCAAAACGCAGCTTCTGTTGCAGCAATGCTTCTAACAACTGAAGCAGTCGTTGCTGACAAACCAGAAGAAGGCGGCTCAGGCGGCGGAATGCCAGATATGGGCGGCATGGGTGGTATGGGCGGCATGATGTAATCAGGGTTTCAAAACCTTGTTATATCAACGTCTGAAATTAACTATAGGAGAAGGCCTTTCATCAGTTTGCAAAACTGTTGGAAGGCCTTTTCTTCCATATTAACAGTCATATGAGCATAGATATTCCTCATAGTATGACTAACCTTGTTGATTAAATAGAAACTTTGAACGGGGAAAATCCGTCTTGATGCTGCATTTGCAAGGACTATAATAGAGAAAAAACACTGGTTATTTGCTATCAATGTTTACACAATCTATAGTAATAGGAGCTTTTAAATCTGAGGAAGATATTTTTAGGTATATTAAAGGAATTGATCTTCTATTGCTGATGATGTTGGCACAAAGGCAATCGATGGAAATGGCAAAAAATAGTGACTGTAGAGAGAGTGAAGGAGAGTCCAATTTGTAGAAAGTTTAAAGATTAGCAAGAAAAGAGTAAACCCTAAAGCGTCTACTCTTTCATGTTTAATCATCTTATGATTAACAATCTTCTGCTTTGCTATGATGAAGAGGTGGTGGAATTAACCATCCTTTTTCTTTGTTAAGTCTAAGGACTTTTGCTCCAAGTGCTGCCTTTTGAATATGAAACTGTCCAAACATCATAGCAATGTCTTCTCGAATTGATTGACCCATAATTGTGCTACACGATACTAATCCTGACGCAATGTTAGCCGAAAGACCAGCGGCTATTTCTGGATCTTGAAAACGTGCCCCTACTGGAATATCGTCTATACAAGCTTTAGGTCGTTCAGGAGGTGTTGGAGGTAAGCCAATTCCATTTTCTTTTAATAAAGTTTCAATTTCTTTGATTTCTTGTTGCCCACCCTGAATAGCTTCTTCAATTAATTTTTGTAAGTCTTCGTCACCTGCATGGTTTAAGTGGGTTTGATAACCAGCAATTAAACCTTTAGCTACCATCAAGTAAGACCATGTACCAAACACTTCACCATAGTGCATAGGTTCATCCGTTGGATTTCCACTTAAAATTCCCATTGTCATCCTCCCTAATTGTAAAATATTCATTAAGCGACCTCCCTTTCTTGACGATTGGTCACCTTTTTATAGTTCCTAAATTAAACCAATATATTCATCATTTTAATGATGGTTGTTAAAGGTAAAAATTCTAATTTTAATCTATGTGGACTCTAACGAATAATGGCTAATAAAACTGGAGAGGTTATGTTATAAAAAGAGGCAGCTACATAAATGGAAATTATCTTCTAGCAACGAATATATCGTTATTTTTGTAACGATTACCACTATTATAGGAACGAGGGAAATAAAGAAAATGAAAAGAACACTTTCTAAATGAAGGTGTTTTTTATTGTGTTTACAACAAAAATAAAATATAATGTTGTTGTGTATTATGTTGCAAATGCAATAAAAGGAGTCGTGATAAATGAGAGAGATTTTACGAGAGATTGGCGTCATTGCTCGGGCGCTTGATTCTATAAGTAATATTGAATTTAGAGAGTACGATTTAACGAAGGGGCAGTATTTGTATCTTGTGCGTATTTGTGAGGAGCCTGGTATCATTCAGGAAAAGCTGGCGGAAATGATTAAAGTGGATCGAACTACGGCGGCTCGGGCTATCAAAAAATTAGAACTGAATGGGTTTATTGAGAAGAAAGATGATCCTGTGAATAAAAAAATCAAAAAGCTGTTTCCAACTGAAAAAGGGGAAACGGTCTACCCAATGATCAAACGAGAACATGATTATTCGAATCAAGTAGCGCTTGATGGGTTTTCTGATGAGGAAGCAGAACAGATATGTGAGTATCTTCTAAGGGTGAGAAAAAATATCGAAAAAGATTGGGATTATGTGAAAAAAGGAAATAAGAGACGCTACTAAATGATAAGGAGTGATGACTTCAATGACGGTCACTTTTATTCCATGTAATGAACAGCATATAGAAGAGCTGCAAAAAGTCGGAATCGACACGTTTAAAGAGACCTTTCGGGATCAAAACAAAGCTGAACATATCGATGCTTACGTAAAGACAGCCTTTCATCCCAACCAGCTGTTAAAAGAATTACATCATCCATCTTCACAGTTCTATTTTGTTCAAGTGAATGGGGAAGTAGCTGGTTATTTGAAGATCAATATGGATGATGCCCAATCAGAAGAGATGGGGAGTGACGCGTTAGAGATTGAAAGAATTTATATCAAGCAGTCCTTTCAAAAGCAAGGTTTAGGCCGATATTTAATTGATCAAGCCATTGAAATTGCGAAAAATCATCATAAACAGGATGTTTGGCTTGGGGTGTGGGAGCATAATAGAGCGGCCATCGCTTTCTATCAAAAGCTTGGGTTTGTTCAAACAGGGGTGCACGCCTTTCACATGGGGGACGAAGAGCAAATGGATTTCATTATGACCAAAACATTGAGTTGATCAAAAAGGGGGAAGGGTACATGCATGTTCCATCATTTTTTCGAGTGAAAGATATGGAGAAAATCAAATCATTTATTCAATCTCATTCATTTGCTACAGTTGTGACGACAATGAATGAAAAGCCCATTGCGACACATATTCCAGTGAGTTTTCATCAAGTTGGAGATTCGTATGTGATCTCGGGGCATATGGCGATTGGGAATCCTCAGTGGAAAACGTTTGAAGAGAGCGAGAAGGTGCTCGTGATTTTTCAGGGGCCGCATGCTTACATATCCTCTTCATGGTATGAAAAGGAATCCGTTCCGACATGGAATTACCAAGCTGTCCATGTATATGGAAAGGCTGTGTTGCTAGAAAAAGCAGAACTGGTCAAGGAATTAACAACGATGCTGGAAACATACGAAAGCCACAGAGAACAGCCAATTTTGTGGGATACGTTGTCTGAGGAACTGTTAGAGAAGCAAATGAAAGGTATTGTTGGATTTAAGATCATCATTGATGAAGTTCAGGCTGCTTTTAAATTAAGCCAAAATCGCCATGAAAGGGATTATGCCCGCATCATTGAAAAGCTCGAAGCAGAGGGTGAAGTGGAAATGGCTGAGGCGATGAAAGAAAGATTATAGGAAGTATGAGAAAAGCACTCTTATGATCAAGAGTGTTTTTTTGTTTTCAGAGATATGAGATATCTTGGCTTATAATGTCACATTTTCTTTAAAATTACATAAAAAAATCCACTATTTCCATAAAAGATCAGATCAATTCCTTATAATAAAGGTATCTGAGAATGGGGAGTGAGTCGAGATGGACCAAAACTTGCTGCAAATGAATCAAGTAAGATCAGAGGACGAATTAGCGATTGTGAATATTTCTTCTACAGAGATTGGTGCGCTATCAAAAGAAACAGCGGAGCGGATTTTACAAGTGAAGGATACGGATTATATTCATCAACTGATGTATGTTCCGATTGAAAAGAAAGAAGATTTGAATTGGTTGATTCAAAGTGTCAGAGAGGCGTTAGACGATGAGGATGAAGATGACGCTGCACTTGAATTCGCTGATTTGCTCTATTTCTTTGTCATTCCGTTATATGAGGAGTATATCATGAGAGATCATCATTTGTATGAGTGTTTAGAGGATTTGCTGGTGCGATTAGCATCAAGGGCTCACTCAGATATTCACGCACTGGTCAATGTTATGAGAGACGATTTAACCGAGATGAACATTAAAAAAAGCTTGTAGAGTGATTCTCTACAAGCTTTTTATTTATAAGAAAACCCATCAAGCAGTTATTGGGCTCTTTCCCAGGTGATTTTTGTTTCATTTGTTGTTTTCTTTCCTTTTGCGAGTACCTTGCCGTTTTCTTGTTTCACGGTGATGTTTAGGTCATAAAAGGAATAGAGGGCGCCGAGGCTGTCATTTTCCGGTTTATGAAGATTGTTTTCTTTTTCAGTTGATGCTCCAATGGCCAGCGTTTTTGCAAAGTTTAAACCGATGACTTCAGCGTAATCACTATTGGTATCAGAGGAAGCCGTTACGTTTAAAGAAATGACTTTTTTCTTTTGATCCACGGTGATGTCAGTGTCTTTGATGAGTTTAGACTGCTCCATCACTTCTTTTGTTTCTTTTTGAATGCGCTCATTAATCGTTGGAAGAGCTTTAGTTTCTGTTTTTTGTTCTTTTGTCGTATTTGAGCAAGCTGCTAGAATGGAGAGACTTGCAACTAGACTCATGAAAACAAGTAGACTTTTTTTCACGTTCGTTCTCCTTTTTTCGTCGAATGTTGTATGTTTATGTTACCACGAATCGTTGTTTTGATTAAAAGAGAAGTGTTGATAAGCTGTGAACAATAAAAAGCACCCAATGGAGGGTGCTTTTTTCTTATTGTGCTGAAAGGCTTGTACTTAATGGGATAGAAGAAATGACGGTGAATTTAGGAGCTGCGGCACCGGATTCTAAATTTTTACGTAAAAGTGACGATTTGATTGACCCGTCCCAATTTTTATAGACACTTCCTGATGTATTTGCGCGAAGCTGTACATTCGAAAAGCTTGCTTGTGAATAGCTGTTTGTTCCATTATCCTGTACGCCATGTACCATTTTGACAACATCAAGGTTTTTCAGACGGCTAGGGTTGTAAACAGGCTGCTTATAGCGCAGTTTCCCATTGACATATAGTGACACCGTGCCATCACCATTGTTGATGAGCTTTAAGTTGACACGTGCGCCATCTTTAATACTTGAATCGTATTCGCTGTTCCAGTATTTACTGCCGCCTTGTGAGCCGCTGCCCAGAAAAACTTTATAGCCAGAAGACGTTTTTGAAATACCGCTCTCTACAACAGCAGAGCCGAGACCGAGATACCAGTCTGCATAGCCATTTTTAATGGTGGCAGTTTTCGGCAGGACAATATCAGCAGAGATACCTGACCATTTGGCTTCATCTGTTTGCGTCACAATGGCGCCGTGACGAGGACTAGCCGCTGAAGCAGGAAGACTTGAAAACATCAAAACGAAGGCCAAACTTACAATCAAAACGGTGAACCACTTTTTCATGAAAATTCCCCCTTAAATTTGATTCTCTTTTATTATATAAAATGAAAGAGGGGGGCTGCTTACAATGTTCTGACTATTTATGGTAGTATTTATGAACTTTAGCGGTCATAAAGTGGTCAACTTGTATTTGAATTGTAATGTGTCTGTAAAATAACTGGGTTCATCTTCATGTATAATGAGTGCAGAAACCAAAAACGGAGGATTTCTTAATGAATAAAAAGCTTATCACGACAATCGTAACAGTAGCTAGTTTATTTTTAGCATTCAGTTTCTCACATGGAGCAAGTGCAAAAAAAGTAAGCGGCAATATTACTTGGTATAATGGTGTCGGCAAAAAAGGCGCAGATGGAAAAAAACTCGGTCATTGGGATGCAGCAACTAAAATGGGCTTTGACGTACCGAAAAAAGGTACAAAACTAAGAGTGACAACAAAAGCGAAACCACATAAAGTGATTACAGTATATAAATATGATGTAGGCAGAATGCCAAATGCTGTACTAGACGTAAGTCCAAAAGCATTCAAAGCACTTGGGTATAAAACAAGTAAAGGTGTCGTAAAAGGGCATTACACTTATTAATACATAGGCATGCAAAGAAGCGGGAAAAGTTCATTTTCTGGCTTCTTTTCTTGTAGAGAGGGTCTGAAAGGCAATGAAAAAATCAACATGGTGGATCATCACAGTCATTGGCGTCGCAGTGATTGCGGCAGTTATTTTCTTCATGATGAAGCCTGGGCAAGAGGCGAAACATACAGGAAAAGTCAAAACAAATCAAGATGCAAAAGACGAATTGCTCGTTTCATTTACAGATCAAAAGTTAAACAATACTTATTACTTGCATGATCGGGCGCTTCATACGGAGAAACTGACAGCATATCCTTCGATTGCTTATGATTCTACGAAACAAGTTTTATATTACACGTATACGGATGAAGACACGCAAAAGGTGAGTATTCGGGAATTAAATGTGAAATCTGACGAAGAAAAAACACTGTTTACGAGTGATGATTCTATCGACAGTATGAGGCTGTCTGGTGACGGAAAGAAGTTATTTCTAAGGTATAACAAGGATTCTGGAGAGCAATTTTATGTCGCATCTTTTGATTTGAAAACACACAAAATGAAGGAGCTGTATCCGGAAAAAAGCAAGGATGATACAGTGAGTTCTTTTGCATATGATCCGACTTCAAATGATTTGGCGATCCAGCATTATTCTTTAAAAGAAGATTATCAAAAAACCGATGAAGCAAATGAAAAGGGCAGAGATCCTGAACCAACAACCATGAAGATTACCCTTCAAACAGGTGAGAAGGGGAAACGCATTGCACGCATCTCACAAACGATCAATGATATTTCATTTTCTCCAGATCATAAGAAATTGATTTATACAGAAGTAAAGGTTCGTAAAGAAAAAGAAATATCCTCGATTAAGATGCTTGATGTAGAAACAGGAAAAACGGCGACACTCGTTAAAAATAGCCAGGATGTTCATATTTTAAGTGCTGCACAGCCGCAATTTTCTACGGACGGGTCGTCTGTTTATTTCTTAGGTGTTGCAAAAAACGCAGAAGAATTAAAGGATGACACTGGACGAAAGGCGAAGGTAAGAACGATTTTTGAATACAATATGAAGAAGAAAACGGTGGAAGCCGCTTGGGAGAAGGATGGCGGAATCGTTAACAATTTCACTGTCAATCGATAAAGGAAACGTTCAGTTATTTATATAACTGGACGTTTTTTTATTTTGTCTCTTGAAATGCTGGAGAAATGGTGGGTTTATAGATGGAAAATCAATTTTTAAGCAGTGATACGAGGGCTATTTTCATATTTTGCTTATGTGACAGAGAGAAAGGAAAAGAGTAATATGAGTGAACATAAAAAAACGAGAGGACTGATGACATCTCGTTTTCTCTGTTTTATTTGTTTTCATCTAATAAGTTTTGAAAGATAAACAGGGCGTTAATGGAGTGAGGGAAGCCAGCAACCTTTGTACAGTGTTTAATAATCTCCATAATCTCTATAACAGAAAGTCCGGTATGTAATGCTTGTTCAAAATGAGTCTTTAAGTCTTCATCACAATTGCCTTTTGTGATGAGGGAAGATAATGTGCTGATGGCCTTTTGTTTTTCATCTAATATGAAGTGATTGAATTCTTTTTGTTCACTGAGTTCAATGGTTAGTTGTTCAATGTTTGACCGAATGCTCTCGTTCTCATGAATTGAAAGCTTCTCTCTGTTACCTGCCGCTGTTTCTTGTTTGACCTGGCAAGTCTCTTTTTCTTCATTCAAATTGAACTCCTCCGTTTTTTATCGCAATTTTCCATTTGTTCGTTCATTATGGCTTATGTGCCTCTTGATAGATGTAATGGGTATATAGTAGTATTATCGGTTTGCTGCGTCAACTTTTTAAGTATGGAACGCTCTTCAAAGGAATGATTCATGCGATTTATTTTTCCATTTTGAAATGGATCATAAAAGGGCTAATGAATAGATGTCCGTTAGCCCCTTTGTAATCAGCAGTTTCATACAAATTCTACGCTTTTAGCGGAAGAGTGGTTTCATTTTTACTGAATGATATCCATTGGCCTCATCATGTCATAATCTTCATGCTCTAAAATATGACAATGCCACACATATCGGCCGCTGTATGGAACAAATCGAGCAACGATCCGAATGACTTCACCTGCATGCGCCTGAATGGTGTCCTTGTAGCCTTGTTCATGTAAAGGAGGCGCTTCGTTTGGTCCTGTATACACGATTTCTCCTGTCGATTGATAGACTTCTGTATCAAATGGCCTTCTGTCTAAAACCCTAAATTGAACAAGGTGCAAATGAATAGGGTGTGTCCCCCTGGTTGGATTGACGATAGACCAAATCTCTAGACTGCCAAGACGAGGATTTTCAGTGACAGGGTCATTCCAAAATTGGTTATCGAGCAATAGGATAGGGCGGCCATATTTATCCTGTGTGCCGGTAAGTGTGAGCGTACGCTCTCTATCAGCTCGACTTGGCCGAAGCGATGGCAGCGGTTTGAAAATCGGACGTAATGTTTTAGGTACTCTCCCTTTTAGTGGACGTGTGACCTTGAATTGCATAATGTTCGCATCTGTATCAGGATTCACATCCTGTCCGCAGCCGGCTGTATTTTTGAGAGTGATCGTTTTGTTTTCATAAGCTGAAAAGTCGATGATGACATCGAAACGTTCAGCAGGTGCGATGCTAAAGGATTGATGGCGAACGGGTCTTGGCAAAAAGCCACCATCGGAACCAATTTGCAAGATTGTAGCGTCGTTATCTAGATGCAGCTCGTAAGTTCTAGTATTGGACGCATTTAAAATACGAAAACGGTATTTTCGCGGCTCTACTTCTAAATATGGCCATACTTTTCCATTGACTAAGATCGTTTCTCCACAAAAAAAGGGCACGATGGATGGGTCTGGTATGTCACTGTCCTCTGGCGTATCGTTTGGTCTGCTAGGATAAAACAGTGAGCCATCCTCCTGAAACGTCCGGTCCATAATCATTAAAGGAATGTCATAGTCATCTTTCGGCAGCTCTAAGGACTTTTCAAATGCATCTGAGATCAAATAAAACCCAGCTAAACCGGCGTACACATTTAGTCGTGTCAATGCCATCGCATGATCGTGATACCATAATGTGCAGGCTTGCTGATGATTTGGGTAGACGTAAGTCTCTCTTTCAAAAAAAGGGCCGGTTGCTTCAAAGTCCCGTGAAAACCAGGCCTCTGGGTAGCCGTCACTGCTTGCTGGTGTGACACCGCCATGCAGATGAACGACTGTTTTCACCTCTGGTTCATCGTGATGACCGGAGTGGATGGTGTGATCGACAGGCAGAAAATGTTTCGATGGCAATTTGTTCATCCATTTCACTTTGACCTTTTCATTTCGATTGGCTTTAATGGTTGGACCAGGCAAGCTGCCATTATAGGTCCATAGCTTGGTTGGGGGCAGGTCTCTATGAACTTTTAAGAATACCTCCTCCATAGCAATCTCATAATACGTTTGTCTTGGGTTCTTTTTGACGGGCTCCGCGACTTCTGGAATTGGAAGCTCGTCAACAAATTTTTCTAGGTTCATGTTGACTAATCCTCACTTAAATTCAATTTGATACAGTATAAGTGCGGACATCCAAATAGGTGAATAAAATAAAAAAACCCGCTTTTCAGCGGGAGAATTACGGGTGTTTATTTTCAAGCGCCGCATTTGCAGGCACTTTTTTATTCGGTTTAAAGATAAAATAAGCAGCCAGTACGCCAAAGGTAATGATACTCGTCAAAATGAGCTGTGGCCGCATGGATTCGATAAACAGCATCGATGCCAAGATGGCGCAAATGACCAAAATGGTAAAATACGTGAGGTATGGGAACAGCCACATTTTGATTTTGAGCTGTTCTGGATTTTCTTTTTCGATTTTGCGTCGCATTCTTAATTGAGAAACGGCAATGACCAAGTAAACAAGAAGAGCAATGGCGCCAGATGCATTGACTAAGAACAAAAAGATGGTTTCAGGATAAAAGTAGTTCATCATGACTGCAATGTAGGAAAAGAAGGTACCTGCGACTGTAGCCGCTACAGGAACACCACGTTTGCTGATTTTCATAAAACGTTTCGGCGCTTCGCCTCTTTCTGCTAATGAATAAAGCATTCTGGACGTTGTGTACAAACCGGAGTTTAAACAAGATAGAACAGCTGTTAAGACAATGACGTTCATGACTTGAGCGGCTGATGGAACACCAATGTATTCTAATACCGCAACGAACGGGCTTGTTAAAATACTTGCGGAATTCCAAGGAAGCAAGGTGACAACGACAGCAATTGATCCGACATAGAATACGATAATACGCCATACAACAGAGCGGGTGGCTGTCGTCACAGATTTGACTGGGTCTGCTGATTCACCGGCCGCTATGGCCACAATCTCCGTTCCCATGAAGGAAAAGATGACGACGACGATTCCGAGTAACACAGAGCTGAATCCATTTGGAAGAAAACCGCCGTTCCCTGTTAGATTGGCAAGACCTGAAGTATGATGACCGCCAAAACCAAAGATAAATGCAAAACCAATGAGTAGAAAGAGAATGATGCTGACGACTTTAATTAGTGAAAACCAATATTCAAATTCGCCAAAAGATTTAACAGAAAAGATATTTGTTAATGTTAAGAGGATTGTGAGGATAAGACTTGTGAGCCAAACAGGTGCATCTCCATACCAATATTGAATAATGGCAGCACCGGCAATGGCTTCGATGGCGATGACGATCACCCAGAAGAACCAGTAAAGCCAGCCGATTGTAAACCCGGCCCATGGACCGATGGCATCGCTCGCATATTGTGAGAAAGAACCGCTTGTCGGATAGGCACATGCCATTTCTCCAAGCATTCTCATAATAAAGATCACTAGAAGTCCGGCAAAAGAATAGGAAAGAATGGATCCAGGGCCTGCAGAATGAATGACAGCGCCGCTACCAACAAATAGCCCTGCCCCAATGACCCCAGCAATGGAGATCATCGAAATATGTCTTGTTTTAAGGTTTTTTTGAAGACCGTTTGTCATGTTGGACATTTCTTTACCTCCAAACATTTCTCATGTATAGAGAATTTGTTTTTAGAATATTTTAAATTTTATCATACTGAATTGTCATTCAGCATTGGACAGGTTATCAAACTGACATTTCAAACCTCTTAACATGATGTTAAAAAGTAGAAAGGATTTGAGAGATTATGTTCCCTCTTTTCCCTCTGTTTATTTTTAAAATAGCATAAAAAAGGAAGGAGGGAAGTTGTGTCTCGAAATAAAATTATTCTGATAATTTACCAGAGAAGAGTGATTTGACGATATGTCCATTTCGAAGAGAAATGGAAAAAGGTTGATAGGAGTAGGTCTTGAGGTCATTTGACCTTATAAAAATAAGTTTACTTAGGTCAACACATTTCTATTTATCCTATTTTGCTGACGTAAGCGAATCATGTTGCTGTAGACCCACACGGGCTTTGCTTTGTAAGATAAATAATAGAAAAGTGATGTGTGAGGAGGCGCGGTTCAACATGGAGCGCTATAACGAATTAAGACAAGGTGAAACAGGTGCTTGGGTCAGCATCATTGCCTATGTGATCTTATCTGCGGTCAAACTCATTATTGGGTATGTGTTTCATTCAGAGGCTCTTTCAGCAGATGGATTGAATAACACGACGGATATTATTGCATCCCTTGCTGTGTTGATTGGGCTGCGTATTTCTCAAAAGCCGCCTGATGAAGATCATCCGTATGGTCATTTTAGAGCGGAAAATATTGCGTCTCTTGTGGCTTCCTTTATCATGATGCTTGTTGGACTTCAAGTTTTGCTGAGTGCAGGCAAGTCGCTCTTCTCATCTGAGCATCAAACGCCGGATATGATCGCGGCTTGGACGGCAGCAGGAAGTGCTGTTGTGATGTACGGTGTGTATATCTATAATCGCAATCTGTCCAAACGGATCAATAGCCAGGCTCTTCATGCGGCAGCTGCTGATAATAAATCAGATGCGTATGTAAGTATTGGCACATTTGTAGGAATCATGGCTTCTCAATTTCAGCTGGCATGGATTGATACGCTTGCAGCGTTTGTCATTGGCTTAATTATTTGTAAAACTGCGTGGGAGATTTTCAGAGATGCCTCTCATTCGTTAACAGACGGTTTTCATATCAAAGATATGTCTAAATATAAAGAGACCATTGAAGCAACACCAGGAGTAGGCGATTTAAAGGATATAAAAGCGCGTTATCTTGGAAGTACTGTTCATGTGGATGTAGTGGTTGAGGTCGAGCCTAACTTGAACATAGCAGAAAGCCATGATATTGCAGATGAAATTGAACGGAGAATGAAACAGGAGCATGATATTTTACACTCTCATGTTCATATGGAGCCAGCAAGTAAGCCAAGAGAAGAGAAGAAGTCTTTCCCATCGTGAGAAGGCTTCTTTTTTTATACGTGCTGATGTTATATGCAAATGCGCGTTGTATGGTAAAGTTAGACTATATGAAATTTGACAGAAACGTGATAGGAGGATCAGGATGGCATTTGATGAACCGATGCATTCAGATTTACAAAAAATCGTAGATAACATCAATAAAGTCATGGTTGGGAAAAAAGACATTGCGATATTAAGCCTTGTTGCGATTTTGGCGAAGGGGCATGTGCTGCTAGAGGATGTGCCTGGTGTAGGGAAGACGATGATGGTTCGTGCTTTGGCAAAATCCATTGGCTGTGAGTTTAAGAGAATCCAATTCACTCCTGACCTTTTGCCTTCAGATGTAACAGGCGTGTCGATTTACAATAAAAAGACGAATGAATTTGAATTTAGGCAAGGACCGATCATGGGCCAGATTATTTTAGCTGATGAGATCAACCGGACCTCTCCTAAAACTCAATCAGCATTGCTTGAAGCGATGGAGGAAGGCAGTGTCACAGTGGACGGAGAAACGATGCCGCTTGCGGATCCTTTTTTCGTCATGGCGACACAAAACCCAGTGGAATATGAAGGGACGTATCCGCTTCCAGAAGCGCAAATGGACCGGTTTTTATTCAAACTGCAGATGGGATATCCGACCATGCTCGAGGAGCTGGAGGTGCTCAACTTGCAGGAGAAGCAATCCCCGATTGATACGCTCCAAGCTGTCATGACAAAGGAACATATTCATGCGTTGCAGCAGGCTGTTCAGACTATTCATGTGGATGCATCCATTAAAGAATATATTGTTGAAATTGCTCAAGCGACGCGTAAACACCCATCTGTTTATCTAGGTGTAAGTCCAAGGGGATCGATCGCCCTGATGAAAGCGGCACAGGCGTATGCACTTTTGAATCAGCGCGATTATGTGATTCCTGATGATGTACAGTATTTGGCGCCTTATACATTACCGCATCGTATGATTTTGACATCAGAAGCGACATATGAAGGGAAGAAGGCGGAGACACTGCTGCGGCAAATGCTTGAGCAAATTGGCGTCCCAGTTCAAAAGTCGATGACTCAATGAAGTCACGTCATCGTGTAGCAATTTCATTATGGTTAAGGGTGATGATGCTCATCATTCTCACTGCGGCAGCCTTTTGTTATGCCATGTTTCAAGGAGGGTTTGTGAGCTGGTTCCTTTTTTATGCATTTTTACCATATGCTTTGTATGCATTGCTGTTTGTACTTGTTCCGCTTCGCGCGACAGCCAAGAGGACAATACAGCAAACACGCTTAAAGGCGGGGGATGTGCTGTCCGTTGACCTTGAAATCAAGCGGACCCATCCATTTCCGTACGTTTACGTCATGATAGAGGATGCTCCGCCAGAGACCTTTCACTTAAAGGAACAGATTGAAATGAAGCAAATGCTTTTTCCTTGGTTTCGGAAAACTTGGCGATTTTCCTATCAATTGAATGATGTCATGCGGGGAGAGCATCATTTGACAGCCGTTAGAATCAAAACGGGGGATATGTTTGGTTTTGTTGAAAAGGAAATCATCATTCCGTTAGAGAAAAAGCTGCTTGTCTACCCAAAAGTGCTGGATATCCCTGTAGAGCCTGCTGAGTCAGTGAGTGAAAATGGAGGCAAAGCGGTTCACTCGTGGTTCAATGAACCGGCCCATGTAACAACAGGCGTACGGGAATATCAGCAAGGCGACCGTTTTGCTTGGGTGGACTGGAAGACGACGGCCAGAAGAGGCCAGCTGATGACGAAGGAATTTGAACAGAATCAAGCAAAGGACCTTGTCGTGTTTGCTGATTTTACTGATCAAGCTGTTTTTGAAACAGTCGTCTCGATTGCGGCATCTGTTCTTCAAACGGCTGTGAAAAAAGGAGTGCCGTCAGGTCTTGTCCCTCTAGGAGATCAGCATGCCTTTCGAGTCGATCAAGGAGAACTTCATTTACAGGACATGCTTTATTATTTAACAAGGGTGCAGCATCAGTCTTCCCGGGCACTAGAATATAAATCGTTAGCAGCGAGTGAGTACCAGCATTCAGGAAAATATGTCGTCACGGGTCAGTTGCAGGAGGAGCTTGCGGCAGGTCTCTTTGGAAATCGAAACAGAAAGAACATCACCGTGCTTTTAGTGAAGAAAGCCGTTGACCATTTGACGACAAAAGAAAAACAGCTTGTAGACCGGCTCAAGGCTTCTGGAATACGCATCACCCTTTTATTTGAAGACCGGCTGCACGAAAGAACTGTGAGGTGACAAACATTTATGCTGCATACGCATCTGCGGCAAAGCCGTTTTGAATTGTTCATCTATTATGCTGTAGCTTTTCTGCTGCTATGGGAGTGGCTTCGTCCACTTCAAGATTTTACAGAGACGAGCCATACGTCTTATTTCATCATTTTTATCGGGCTTACGTGTTTGTTTACGTTCTTTCGTCTAAAGTGGTATGTGACGTTTCCTATTTGTGCTGGACTGATTTTGCTCGCCTTATATTTGATCTTTTATCAATCAGCGCCAGGCTATCCGGCTGCTTTGTTTGCTGATATCAAGGATAATATCACGTTAATGAGCATGGGCATGTGGAGTGACATGTATCCGTCTTTCCGCACATTGTTGTTTTATATTTTGCTGTGGCTGCTTGTCTACTTGCTTCATTATTGGGTGGTCTATCAGCAGCGTATCTTTTTCTTTTTACTGATGACGATTGTGTATGTCACGATTCTTGATACGTTTACGCCATATGATGCGACCTTTGCGATCGTTCGTATTATGGTATTTGGCTTTTGTTTGCTTGGATTGCTGTATTTCGATCGACTGCGTTCAGCTGAGGGCGTTCGGGTGTCACAGAAAGCGCGTCTAAAGTGGTTTTTGCCCATGCTGGCGCTTGTCCTCCTATCAGCGACACTCGGCGCTTCTTTGCCGAAGTCAGATCCAAAATGGCCCGATCCTGTCCCGTTTTTTAAGGCGGTCACGAATCAAGATGGGGCAGCTGGGCAGAATAAAGTGGGATATAGTGCAGATGATTCGGCGCTTGGCGGACCGTTTAGTGAGGACCGCACACCTGTCTTTAAATGGAGCGGAAAGGAGCCGTCTTACTTTCGTGTAGAGACAAAAAGTATTTACACAGGAAAGGGCTGGGAGGATGCTTCAAATGATACGAAGCCTACTCGGCTAAAGGACGACACTGTGCCGAATCGGTGGTTTACTGAGCGAGTGAAAACAGAGGAGCATGAAACAAGAATTGATATAGAATCGGATTATCGATTTAATCATGCTGTGTATCCTATTGGAACGATCATGCTGACGCCAATGGAAAACATTCCGCTGCAAATCATGGGCAAAACGGAGAAAATTGTCCCGTCTATGCAAAACCCACCCAAAAATTTAGGGAACTATCAAGTCAGCTTTTTATCTCCTACATTTATCCTGGAGGATTTGCAAAGGATTAAAGTACCGACAAAGAAGCAGGTGAATCAGCAGGTTGGCCGTGAATACTTGCAGCTTCCATCGTCACTTCCAGAGCGTGTGAAAACTTTGGCAAACAGCTTAACGGAAACGAAGGACAATATGTATGATAAAGCGAAAGCAATCGAAGATTATTTAGGATCTGCGAAGTTTTCATATGAAACGCAGAATGTCGCTGTGCCTGGTCGTAATGAAGATTATGTGGATCAATTTTTATTTGATACGATGATTGGCTACTGTGATAACTTTTCAACCTCTATGATTGTGATGCTTCGTTCGATCGGAATTCCGGCGAGATGGGTGAAAGGGTATACGTCTGGTCAGTTATATGAAACACAAATGGATGGAAACAATGTGTATGAAGTGACCAATAACAATGCGCATTCATGGGTAGAGGTTTATTTTCCAAACAGAGGCTGGGTCACCTTTGAACCGACAAAAGGATTTACAAACCCAGAGACATTTACGAATGAAGCTGTTTCAAGCGATCAAACGGATGATCAAAAGGAAGAAGAAGATCAGTCTAGTTCTGATGCAAGTGAAGAAAAGCAGCAAGACCAGCCGCAGCAGCAGGAGAGAGAGCAGCCGGCACAACCAAAGGAACAAACAGCGCAGGCAAAGCCAAATATGGTGCATGTTGGTTGGGTTATAGGTTATGCGGCAGGAGCTATTGTCCTGCTTGGATTCATCAGCTGGATGCTTTATCGATTCAGAACAAGATGGCTGCCATTCTTTATTGTAAAAAAGGTGAAACGTCTGCCAAAGGATGAAGCATTCTTCTATGCATATGCGGCTCTATTAAAGCAGCTAGGGCGCAGAGGAATCGAGAAAAAGCCAGGTAGGACGCTAAGAGAATTCGCTTCGCTGGTTGATGAGAAGGATGGAGATCATCATATGTCAGAGCTGACGCAGCTTTATGAACGTGCGCTCTACCGGCGAGAGGATGCCTCGGCGCTTTGGCAGCAATCGGCAAAGTTATGGGAAAATTTAATAAACAGGAGATAGTCTTGACCGCGTACCTTCCTGTTGTTAGAATAGGTGAATATTAAAACCTTCTAAAATACATGAAATTGAAGCGTTCGGATGTGAGTCTGGGCGCTTCAAAAGCGTGATTCACACTGAGAGCAGGTTTTCTCCTCTCATTTTTTCTGTGCGTTTATAAAAAACTATATTGGACATAGAGGTGACACCATGACAAATTTAGTAAATGAAATGATTTTGGTTCTCGATTTCGGCAGTCAGTACAATCAGCTGATCACACGCCGTATTCGTGAATTTGGTGTGTACAGTGAGCTTCATCCGCACACTTTAACTGCTGAAGAAATTAAAGAAATGGCACCTAAAGGAATCATCCTTTCTGGTGGACCAAACAGTGTTTATGATGAAGGATCTTTCCGCTGTGATGAAAAGATTTTTGATCTAGACATTCCGGTTCTAGGCATTTGCTACGGCATGCAGCTCATGACTCACTATTTAGGCGGGAAAGTAGAAGCGGCCAGCCAGCGTGAATATGGAAAAGCAGATATCCATATTAACGGAACACCTGCTTTATTCAAAGACCTTCCAACTGATCAAGTCGTTTGGATGAGCCATGGTGACCTCGTTGTGGAAGTACCAGAAGGCTTTACAGTCGATGCAACAAGTGCACATTGTCCAAACTCAGCCATGAGCTTAGCTGAGAAAAATTTCTATGGCGTTCAGTTCCACCCAGAGGTTCGTCACTCTGAGTACGGAAATGACCTATTGAAAAACTTTGTCTTCGGCGTGTGTGATTGTGATGGCAAATGGTCAATGGAGAACTTCATTGAAATCGAAATGCAGAAAATCCGTGAAACAGTAGGCGACAAGCAAGTATTGTGCGCATTAAGCGGCGGTGTGGATTCATCTGTTGTGGCGGTATTGATCCACAAAGCCATCGGCGATCAGCTGACATGTATTTTCGTTGACCATGGTCTTCTTCGCAAAGGCGAAGCAGAAGGGGTTATGAAAACATTTAGCGAAGGTTTCAACATGAACGTGATTAAAGTAGATGCGAAAGATCGTTTCTTAAACAAGCTAAAAGGTGTGTCTGATCCTGAGCAAAAACGTAAAATCATCGGTAACGAATTCATCTATGTATTCGATGACGAAGCGGACAAGCTAAAAGGAATCGACTACTTAGCACAAGGAACACTTTACACAGACATCATTGAGAGCGGAACAGCAACGGCACAAACAATCAAATCTCACCACAACGTAGGCGGTCTTCCAGAAGACATGCAGTTCGAATTGATTGAGCCACTCAATACGCTATTCAAGGATGAAGTCCGTGCCCTAGGTTCAGAGCTTGGCATTCCTGATGACATTGTCTGGAGACAGCCATTCCCAGGTCCAGGACTAGGTATCCGTGTACTAGGTGAAATTTCTGAAGAAAAACTAGAAATCGTCCGTGAATCGGATGCAATTCTACGCGAAGAAATTGCCAACTTCGGCCTTGAGCGCGACATCTGGCAATACTTCACGGTTCTCCCAGACATCCGCAGCGTAGGTGTTATGGGTGACGCAAGAACATACGACTACACAATCGGCATCCGTGCTGTTACATCTATTGATGGTATGACGAGTGACTGGGCAAGAATCCCTTGGGACGTGCTAGAAAAGATCTCAACTCGTATCGTCAATGAAGTGAAGCATATTAACCGCGTGGTGTATGATATTACGAGTAAGCCGCCTGCTACGATTGAGTGGGAATAATTGTAAAAGAGCTAAAAGCCTTTGTGTATCAAGGGTTTCTAGCTCTTTTTTATTTTTAACTGCACTTTTTCCTTCCGTCATCATGTGTTCATTCATAATTCCATCCCTTACACACATCAATCCATTGTGAATAACCGGAGTATTTTTCTAATTGTTTTATTGTGAGTTCAATAGCACTGTTACTGCTCCCGCAGGCTGGATAGACTGTCTCAAAACGTTTGAGTGAAATATCTAAATAAACAGAAACGCCATTCTTTATAGCAAAAGGACATACTCCGCCAATTTCATGACCGACCAAGTCAACAACCTCATGAGGAGAAAGCATTTTAGCTTTTGTTTTAAAATATTCCTTGAATTTTTTGTTATCAACTTTTGCATCGCCAGAGGTCACAACTAAAATAGCTTGTCCATTTACTAGAAAGGAGAGTGTTTTTGCGATTCTTTCAGGTTCGCAGCCCAATGCAGAAGCAGCCAAGTCTACGGTGGCACTAGATACTGAAAACTCTTGAATTCGAGTATCCATATCATATTGTTTAAAATAATCTTTTACTTGTTTGATGGACATTATCATTTCTCCTCTTTATTATCTATTTTTTAAACGATATTGATGTGGTGTTAGGTGATAATTTTTCTTAAATAAACGAATGAAATGCTCTACATTTTGATAACCAACGGCTGCCGCAATATGATCTACTTGTGAATTGCTGCCAGTGAGCATTTCGCAGGCTTTTTCCAATCTTATTTCTTGTCGAATCTCACGAAATGATTTGCCAAGCTTACGAGCTATATATTTTGACAGGTAAGACTGTGAAAGGTTAAATTCCTCTGCCATCTCCTGGATTGTTATATGCTCACAACATTGCTGAATATATTGGAGCATTTCAATAATACGTATATCACGATATTGTTTGACCTGATTTACGTTCATATGACTTGGTTTGAATCTTAATAAGAGACATAATAATATCTCAAACAAATTATTCATAATCAACTGGTAACTAGGGAACCGATTATAATTTTCTGTAAATAGTTGAAGAGAGCAGTCTAGCAAATGTTTATCCAAGTGACTATGGAAAATAAGAATATTTTTATTTTCTTTTATATACAATGCATTCAAAAAGAACTCTGAAATGACATTGTTTCCTTTTAACATTTTAAAAAACACTTTTTGAAAAGTACTCTTACGGATCATGATTTGCATGGCGATTGTATTCTCCAATACAATTGGCTTGTGTATGGTGTCAGGTGGAATAAAGGCAATATCTCCTGATTTTAAAGTCATTTTTTTGTCTTCCACTTCTACATACATCTCATTTTCCAGAACATAGATCATTTCAAAGAAATCATGGATTGCCGGCAATTGAGGCATAAAACGGCTATACTTTCTCACTTCGATATCTTTCTCCTGACCTAACCACATGGTATCCTCTTTTTCAAATTCGTTCTGCCCTTTTTGCAAAAATTCTTCTATATATATTTGCTTATGCATTAAATTGTGTTTATCATAATCCTTCAAAAATAATTGCAATGATTGATTGTCATGCTTTTTCTGTTGGTATTGTTGATAAAAGATTTCTTGCTCGTTATATTCTCTTAAATATTGCATCACTTCATGTTTTTCAAGTTTATCTTTTTCCATCTACATCCAAACCTCTAGTTTATTTACTGCAACCACCAGGGCCTTCACTGTTGCTTCTATAATATCTTTATCAATTCCAGCACCCCAATGCATTTTTCCTTGATATGAAATGCCAATCTGTGCACAGGCTTGTGCTTGGGAATCTTTGCCCAAAGAATTCTGTTCATAGACTTCCAAAACATATTCGAGATGAAAATATGCTTTTAACGCATTACTGATTGCATCTAAACTTCCAGTGCCAGTTCCTTGTATTTCAATTTGTTGATCATCTCTCAGCAAAGTTAAGGTAACTTCCTGCTTTTCTCCTTTATGAAATTGATAATCAAGCAGCTGGAAATGAGGGTGATAATCAACATACTGTTCTTTAAAAACATGATATATTTCTTCGACACACAATTCCTTACTTGCCTGATCAGATACTTTCTTCGCTTCATATCCCATGGCTTCATTCATTTGATAAGGAAGTTGAATGCCATAATTTGTTTCGAGTATATAGCCTATGCCGCCTTTTCCAGACTGGCTATTGATTCGAATCACATCCGTTTGATAATTCCTCCCCAAGTCAACTGGATCTACTGGGATATACGGAACGTCCCATTTATCAACATGATTTTCCTTTCTATATTTCAAACCCTTAGATATCGCATCTTGATGTGAACCAGAGAATGCGGTGAAAACCATCTCCCCAGAATAGGGCTGCCTCTCGGGAACAGTGATTTTTGTTAGTTTTTCATATTTTTTACGAATCGCTTCTAGGTTATTGAAATTCAATTTTGGATCATAACCTTGTGAATACATATTCATCGCCAAGGTAATTAAGTCTACATTCCCTGTACGTTCACCGATACCAAATAATGTACCTTCGACTCTTTCTGCGCCAGCTAGAACACCAAATTCTGCATCACTCACCCCAGAGCCGCGGTCATTATGAGGATGAACAGATAATGTCACACTGTCTCGGTAAGACAGATTTTTGTGTATATACTCAATCTGACTTGCAAAGATATGAGGCATTGAATATTCAACTGTTGTCGGAATATTGATGATTGCTTTATGAGTTGGTGTCGGTTTCCAAATATCTAAAACACTATTACAAATATCTAACGCATAATCAACTTCTGTTCCTGGAAAGCTTTCTGGACTATATTGAAAATAAATATCACTATTTGTTTTTTCGGCAAGTTCTTTTACTAAAATAGCTCCATCAATGGCAATTTGTTTAATTTCATCTTTTGTTTTCTTAAATACCTGTCTGCGCTGCGCTTCTGAAGTCGAATTATATAAATGAACAATCGCTTTCGGTACTCCCTTAATGGCTTCGAAGGTTCGGCGGATAATATGCTCTCTCGCTTGTGTGATCACCATAATCGTGACATCGTCTGGAATCATATGATGATCAATCAGTGTCCGTAATAGCCTAAACTCCGTATCAGAAGCAGCTGGAAATGCGATCTCAATTTCTTTAAAACCTATCTCTACTAATAACTGAAACATTTCCAATTTTTCTTCTAAGTTCATAGGAATAGGTAATGCTTGATTACCATCCCGCAAGTCCACACTGCACCATATCGGAGCACTTTCTAATGTTTCTTTCTTCACCCAATCATAAGTAAGGTTCGGTGGCAAAAAGTATTTCTTTTCGTATTTTTTGTGGTTAAACATGATCGATTCCTCCTAGAAAATAGAATATAAAAAAAGCCTTTCATCCCCAATATTTACCTTGGAGACGAAAGACTTCTTCTTACGCGGTACCACCCCTGTTTCATGATAACCGTACATTATCATGCCCTTATTCGGATACAGATTGTTTCATCTGATATCCTTCCCATATAACGGTGGGGTGCCGACCTTAACTACATTCAATACTTTTCATTTCACTAAGGCTACTCTAAGGTGAGTTCCCTGCTTTTTTGTTATTGCTTCTCATCAACCAGCAACTTTCTGAAAACATTTTGGCAAGTACTATTCCTTATCATCGCATTCTAATTTTTCTGATTTTTTCTATTATACCAAGTCTACAAAAAAGAGATAGTGATAGGGATATCTTTTTTAATTGATTTTTTTTGTTCTATGGGTGCTTATCTTTAATCCTCTTCACCAAATAAAATTCCAAGGCCACAAATAAAGGTGAGTGAATTCATAGCGAACAATAAAATCGCACCAATTTTTTTCATGGCAATGAACCTCCTCTTAAATTCAGTCTGCTAGCCTTCAAAATTTAAATTCACTGGTTCATCCTCTAAATGATCCACGGTATTTTGTTCTGTCACTGGCACACTTTCATCTACAGTTTTAAAACTAAGTTCGTCCATCCAAATGTGACCTTGACCATGTAGCAATATGCCAAACGCAATGACTTCACTTTTGACTGGAACATCCAATACTACACTAAAATGATTCCAGCCGTTTGTTCCTGTAATGGGGCGGTTCATCATGTTGTCAAACGCAAGAACTTCACCTGAAGAATGGTCAATCCTCATCCATAAACCAGCTGAACCTTTCACATCTTCGCTTTTGACAAAAGCAGAAAATTGAAGGCGTTCTCCGCGGTAACGATCAGACTTAATTTGCTGCATTAAGGTCGCGAATCCTCGTGCTTTTTCATCCTTTGATTTCAGGTAAGCTGAGGTAGTACCACTGTGTACAATTCTGTCATCCAGACCTGTTTCATAATCAGATGGTGTTTCTCCCGTCATAATCCAGCCAGTAGGTGTGTTCTTATTTGCAGCCATATTCGTTTCCTCCTTATCAATGACATTCCTTAGTAATCTCCGATAACGTGCGGGTGACATGTCATATATCTTCTTAAAGGCTCTAGTGAAGGATTCCTGTGAACTAAAACGATACTGCAATGCGATATCAATCGCCCTCTGATCCGTATGAATTAAATCCTTCGCCGCTTGAGTCATTCGACGTTCCCGTATATAGTCAACAACTGACTTCTTAATCACTTTTTTGAACATACGGTGAAAGTGAAACCTAGAATAACCAGCGTGTTTCGCTAGAGTTTGAAGCGGTAAATCATCTTTCAGATGCTGTTCAATATAATTCAATGTTTCTTGAATCGTTTTCTCATGTTCTTGATAGGACAACCGAGCACCTCCTTGCCTTACGAGTTTAGTATAGCGGAAATGCTTTTTAGGGAACTTGACTTTTTGTGCTGTGTTGCAATTTTAGAATAGACCTTCTAGTCCTGGTTCAGGACTTGGTATCCGTGTACTGGGTGGAGTTTCTGAAGAAAATCTAGAAATCGTCCGAGAATAAGATTTAATTCTACTCGAAGAAATTACCACCTTGGGCTTTGAGTGAGACATCTGACAATATTTTAAGGTTCTCCCAGACATCCGCAACAAAGGTGCCATGGATGACGCCAGAATATACGACTAAACAATTGGTATCGGTGCTATCACTTTGATTAATGGCAAGAAAATAAAAGGGTACTCTAAAAAAACTGTTGAGCGCATTTTAAATACAGTTTGGGATATTTACCATGTAAGATTAATAGAACAATCTTTTTTTAAGATAATAGTAATAAGGAAGAGATATTTTTATCATATTTCAGTTCAAGAGATGATGCTTTTAATGAGTTATCTAAAATAAATCAAATAAAGATTTTTGTAATTAATGATGGAAGACCGCTTGCAATTCGAGATATAGGTATAAAAGATATTTGTAACGACGAATTTTACAATGAGCTTTCATTCTTCATTTTTATTGCTATTTTTGAGCATTCTTCTCTGTTTTGATTTATTAGCCATATCAATCCTACAAATATAGATTCAATACCTAGCATAATTGTGGCTATTATGATTCCTATAAAACCAGCTAAGAAATATAAAATCAAAAATACACCTCCTCTAAAAACATCCTACTAAAACATTGAAAAGAACCCCTAACCAGGAGTTCTTTTCTCTATTCAATATTTTCTTAATGGGATATTTCCAATAAAGTTTTTTAGTGAAATTTTATAATGTTGTTCAATGTCACGTCCAAGGCTTTCATGTAATACCTTCATTTGTTCAATTATATAATTAAGATCGAAGACATTATATAACTGTTGAGTTTCCCAAATAGTGGTGAGTCGAGCCTTATTATCAAATGGTATTACTGAAATAATGGGGTCGTCTTCCTCATACTCCATTGTGTAATATCTATACTCTGTAACTTTGTTTTTTTTCTTTATCTTTTTAATCCAGTCGTGCAAAGATGCATAAAATTCTAATAAGGCGATATTTTCTTCAAAATATACTTCGCCATTTATAACTATTTTAAACTCTCCCTCTACTCTTAGAGCTGTTGACGGATCTTTCTTCATGTTCTTTGGAATATCTTTCTCATCAGATGTGAACATATAATTAAATTCTACTTGATTGGATAAGCTGTCCATATTTTACCATCCCAACCTATAACTATTTTTATTTTTGTCTCACCTTTTGTTCCGATCTTCTTTTTCAGATTTGCAGTGATGACAAAGGATAGTTTTTTATTATTGTTTATAGTAAACGAAACATTTTTAGATTGTAAGGCTTCTTTTATCCATTTATTCACTGTGCTCTTGCTTTTGGTATCAAATTTTCTGTATCTACCTTTTGCATTACTAAGATGTTTGTTGCTAACAGAAAACTTAGAAACTTTTTTTATACCTTGTTTAATTACCTGTTTTTTAAAAGTTTTTATTATTAGCTTCTTTCCGTATTTTTTAATAGCATATTGAATACCAAACCTAGAAACAATTCCAACTATTATTGCTGGAACAATTGATGACTGAGCTTCTATGGTGCTAACTTTATACTCTTTTCCTGTTTCATCATCCACAAAGGTTGCTGTAAAATCATTTCCTTCAATCTCTTCAATTAACACGTTGAATTTGTTAGTTTCTTTTTCCCCATTTTCTAACTCTGTAATACCATCAACTGTGATTTCACCTGTCTCATGATTAATTTTCATGTCAGTTTGGACATTCATACTCTCAGCTTCAAGCTGAGTAGATACATTAACTTCATCTGGGCTTTCCTTAACTTCCATTAACATATCTTGTTCTAGCTCTATCCCCAATTCTTTTTCAACATTCACTTCATATTCTTTACTAGCATTCTCTTCTATTCTTAAAGCATCAGAATCAATTTCGCCTGATTTTGCACTTGCAAATTCAGGAACAACTCCACACAAAAACAATGTTAACACAAGAATTTTTATTAAAACCTTCTTCAATCTAATTCTCTCCCTTGTTACAAATAATCATCCCATTGCCATACTCTCTGTCATAACCTAGCTTTCCAAGATCAACTGTATTTTTCTTGAGTGTTTGATGAACATTCTCTTTAGATTTGTATTTTTTAGAATACAAACAGCCTATAGCACCTGTTGCAAACGCAGTTGCAAAGGATGTACCTTTAACTTTTGTATATCCTCCGTGTATATCAGTTGTTTTAATATTTACTCCAGGCGCAGAAAAGTCAATTTTTCCTTTTGCTGAAATTGGATCAATTTTTAGTTTTTCGTTAAGTGAGGATATCGATAAGACGCCATCATATTTCGCAGGGTATTCAACAGTTAGACCTAATGTATTTCCAGAAGCAGCTGTAATTGTTATATTGTTATCTAAAGCAATTTTTATAACATTTCGTAATTCATCGTAGTCTTTTCCAAATCCGAAACTTATATTAATTATGTCTACCTTTTGCTCAATACACCATTTAATCCCTTTGACAACATCTTCAACTTTTCCTTTGCCATTTTTATTTAGTACCTTGACATCATAAATAATGGGATTCTGTGAAATACCTTTTATTTCTTCACCAGTTGCAGCGATTATTCCGGCAATTGCTGTACCATGACCATAATCATCTTCGATAGATTTTTTTGGTTTAATAGCATTGTACTCATAAAAAGTTAAATCTTTAAACTCTTTATGCGACTTATTAATACCGCTATCAAGGATAGCAATTTTGACATAATTCTTATGATTATTAGGTTTTTCATGACCTATAACTTTATATCCCCATAGCAGGTCTTTTTCCTTCTCTGTCTTGTATGATTTACTATTATCCTCAGAAACATCGCCAGATAGTCCCCAACATAATACAATTGCAAGAATCACTAGGCACGAAACAAATAGTAATAAGGCTTTTGACTTTTTCATTCAAGCTTCCTTCTCACATGCAGTATTTAGAATTAATACAGAATATACCTCCCTTACCTTTTTTTGAAATACAAGAATATATTAACCTATATTTATTTTGATGTAAATGTTATTTAAGGGATTATATCCTTATATATTTAAAATTTACCATGCGTGTACTACTGTAATATGCCAGTTCTTCTTCTTGACTCGTTTACTTAATAATTATCTATGATTTTTTTGATTAAGAATGTTTTGCCACTGCCGCTATGACCTGATAACACAATAAGTTTATTCATTACTTGCTGTAACCTCACTCCAATTCCACATGTCCAACGTTCTCCAAAATTGAAAGCGAAACAAGTAAACATAAAAATAATGTCACAAAAATAGATTTTGAAAATGAAAAATCTAAATTAATCAGTGAAATTGAAAATGGACAAAAGTTCTTTTTTTGGAATATGAATTCTTCTAACTAAAACAGATTAAAGAATAGGCTATTTTTATTTGAATCTTGTACCTAGAAAAGAAAAGTAAGTGAAATAGTGTAATTACTTAAGTGTGGATCTGCATTTTGTTCAAAAATTTTTACTATTACTGATACAATAATTATAGAAAGGGTGTTGAATATTGCTGGAATTGTAAGTGAATTAGAAGGGTTACCATGCAAAGAAACCTCTAGTCATAAACTTGACTAGAGGTTTCTTACTGGGTAATTGTGCAATTTTAATTCATTCACTTTAACGCTTCTGTTTAAAAATCATTCAGTTTATTTGAAATCTCTCTTCAAAATCGAATACATAAACACATCATCAAACCCGTTCTGACCAAAATCATACTCCCTTAATAAACCCTCTCGAACAAAATCAACATTCTCCAATAATTGAATAGAGGACGTATTTGCTGGATCAATAATCGCTTCAATCCGATTCAGGTTCATTTCCTGAAACCCATATCGTAACACCGCAGCAATCGCCTCGCTCATAATGCCTTTTCTCCAATGATCGTGATGCAATTCATAGCCAATTTCCGTGCGGCAGTGCTGTTTTTCCAAATTAAGAAACCCACAGCTGCCGATGATCGCAGGATCATCTTTTAGAGAAATGCCCCAGCGGATGCCTGTTTGTTCTTTGAAGATGTCGTGATACCACTTGATTTCTTCTTTTGTGTCTTCAATCGTTTCATGAGCATCAATCCCCATGTAGCGGCACACGGTTTCATTGGATAAGTAGATGTGCATATCCTCAGCGTCTTCGATCGTTGCTTGTTTTAAGATTAGTCTTTCGGTATGTATTGTTGGAAATGTTTGTGGAGAGTTGATTTTGTTCATTTGGTTATCCTCCATGCGATGTCTTTTTTTCTGTACATGCCTTACAATAAAAAACCCCTTCATTCCTCAGCCAAGCCTTCACCTCTGTCATCCCTCGTCTCTTTGGGTAGGTCAGCTTGACGTACACTTCTTCGTTTCCTTCTATCTTTTTTTGACAGCTAGCACACGCGGGTTCTTCAAATAGAAACAATCGACTTACTCCTTTTTGTACATATTTCTTCCATTATATCAAATGTTCGACATGTTCTTTGCGGCCCGTTATTCACTTTTTCTATTTTTGTCCGACATATGCTAAGGAAAAGAAAGTTCCATTTGTTGAAACCGTTTGAGAGAAAGCTTGCTCTAACAGGTGTAGGAGGTGTGAGTGAGATGAAGCAAGTGCGTCTAATTAAAAAAGCACAAAAAGGGAATGTCCCGGCATTTGAGAAATTAATGCTGATGAATCAGGAGCGTTTATATAAAACGGCTTTTCTCTACACAAGAAATAAAGAGGATTCGTTAGATGCTGTTCAAGAAACGGTCATTAAAGCGTTTAAGCATCTATCTGGATTAAAAGAACCGGCTTATTTTTCTAGCTGGCTGACGCGGATTTTAATTCATACGATTTTTGCGATGAAGAAAAAGCAGCAAGATGTTGTTCCGTTTGAACAGCAGCACGAAAGCGTTGAGCGACATGATTTTTTAGAAGACAAGCTCGATTTAAAAAATGCACTTGAAGTGTTAGATGAGCAATATCAGCTCGTGATTCAGCTATTTTATTTTCAAGATTATTCGATTTCGATGATTTCTGAGCAGATGGGTGTGCCTGAAGGAACGGTTAAAACTCATTTGTATCGTGCAAGAAAGCTATTAAAGCAAACATTGGAGAAGGAGGAGAGTGTCAATGGAAACAAAAGAAATGAAAAAGCTCTATGATGATATTGGTGTACCAACAGTTGAAGTGACCTCTGCCATTCGTCAAGCCATTGGTGATGTAAAAGCGGAACAGAAAAGACATTGGTTCAAATGGAATTGGAGAACGCCAATATACTCTGTCCTCGTTCTCATCGTCCTTTACTTTTCATCAGGTTTCCTTTTTCCTTCTCTTAATACAGCGATGGCACGTGTACCGATTATTGGACAGTTTTATATGATGTTTCACGATAAAGTAGGAATGGCTCTTTTTCAGAGTGATTTGGTGAAGCATGTCAATGAAGGGGCTGAATCAAGAGGGGTGACTGTGAAAGTAAACAGCGTGTACTATGATGCCGGGCGGCTTGTTTATACGTTCACGGTGGAGAATCTCCATACAAAAGAAGATTCTGTTTCGTTCATAGTGAATGCAGAAAAAATCGATGGAAACTTCCAACTTAATTATGATAAAACAGAGTTGAAAAAATTAAAAGATGGCCGCTATGTTGGGCAGACGGAAGTCTATACAAATGGACAAACGATCAAACAAGGTCAGCAAGTGCCACTTGTCATTTCGAAGATTGGGGATATTGCAGGGAATTGGCGTTTCAAGTTACCTGTGGTCAAGCAAAAAACCACCTTACTAGCGGGACAAAAAGACGTGTCTATTTTAAATGGACGTTATCAAATAAGAAATGTAAAGGTAGAAAATGGAGTGAATGGCTCTGCTATTCAATATGCCATTGATTACAATGGTTTTGCCAAAGATGATAAAGTTAGTATACATGGGATGAAAGATAATTTAGGAAATGAGTATGAGCTTGAGATTGGAACTGTTTTAAGGAAAAAACACCTGACTTCTGATAAAAATAGAAAAGAACATTTGACGATTTTGAATCAGCCGATCAATCCAAAGGCGACCGAATTGACATTTGACACATCTGTGGATATCGAACGAGAATACAGCCACATCATTCCTCTCAAGACAAAGCTGCCTGTTCAGTTCAAAACAAAACACCATGGCATCGGAATCAAAATCAATAAGATAGAGCAAAAAGACCGTTCTGTGATTGTTGATTATCAATTTACTGGAGTAGATCAAAAAGAATTAGATCAGGATGTGATGGAGAATATAGGTGAATTCATTGGATTAGGCGATGTTGAAAAGATGAAATCATGGCCCGATCCACAAGCAGACTATGAAAGCGGATATTACTTGAAGGGGAACCATGCGAAGATGACGAATTTAAAGACAGCTTCCATGCAATCCACCTTTGAATTTGATGATAAGAATTTAGAAACTTTATCATTAAAGCATTTTTCTTTTAAAGAATATGGGCTTTACCTTGATTTGTCAGAACTGAATATGTTGGCACCACAGAAAGCGATAAAGGTAACCATTCCAGTCAAAAAAGAAACATCAAACGCTAGTCAATAAATAAGAGAGCGAACATGATTACACATGTTCGCTTTTTGTCTGTTGTTCCACCAGTCGATGACGATTGAACGAATACCGAATCAACATCAACGCCACAAAACTAGCTAATCCACCAATCCAACTTAAATTGGTTACATTTGTATACTGTATAATCACACCGCCCATAGACGATCCGAGCATCATGCCGATGTTCATAATCGCTGTATTAAAGCTCAGCACAGTTTCTGATGCTTGGGGTTTAAGGGAGATCAGATAAAATTGCTTCGCTGGTGTTGTTGTCCATGTGGCGATGCCCCAAATGGCGAGTGTGATCAAGACGCTAATTGTAGAGAATTGCGTAAAGAATAAGGCAAAGAGAGCGAACATCTGGATCATGATGCTGATCGAGATGGTTCGGTTTGGTCCCCATTGATCAACGGCGAAGCCGCCAAAGCGTGAGCCAATAAAAGCAGAAATGCCTAAGACGAGCAAGGCCATGCTTGTCATTTCAATTGAAAAGCCGGCGGTCTGTCGTAATAAAGGAGAGATATAAGCAAAGACCATCGTGTAGCCTAAGATCCAAAAGACCGTCGTGGCTAAGCCGCTGATCACTCTGCGGTCTTGAAGAATGTGTAATTGCTGCTTTAATGGCAGATGTGAATGTCCCTCTATGCGTGGCAGCAATTGATAAAGCAGTAAGAAGAGACAAGCAGTACCTAGTGCAATGATGAGAAAAATATAGTGCCAATCCACATGACCTGATAGAAATGTTCCAATCGGCACACCAAGTACGAGTGAAACGGTGAATCCAGTAATGACAGTCGCCATTGCGCTTCCCTTTTTTTCTGGCGGGGCGATCTGCGCTGCATAATTCGTGGCGACGACAATATATAAGCCGCCGCTCATGGCCATGATGACACGAGAGAGCAGGAGCAGCACAAAATGATGGCTGAAAAAGGCGAGCATATTGCCTAAAATAAACACAAAAATAGCTGATAACAAAACCTTTTTTCGGTTCAGCTTCGACGTTGCCATGACTAAAAAGAGAGCGCCCACTGCATAAAAAAGAGAATAGACGGTGATGAGCTGTCCGGCAGCAGGAATAGAGATGTGTAAATCAACAGCAATGATATCTAGAATGCCTGACACAACGAATTCTGACGTGCCTGTGACAAATGAACCGACAGCTAAAAGAATGATCAATAGCTGATGAGATGTGTTTTTCATTTTGAACCCTTCCTTCATGTTGATACGTTGTCTTTAGTTTAAATTCCGTGCTAACATAAGTAAAATTGATGTTTTTCATGAAGGAGATGAGTAAATACTCATGAGCTTTGTTCGCTTTGATATTATCGCAAAAGTTGTGGAGCTTGGCAGTTTTACAGCAGCAGCTGAAGCATTAAATATGACGCAGTCAGCTGTGAGTCATGCAGTGGCGAATTTAGAGTCAGAGTGGGGTGTGTCTTTATTCATTCGTGACCGAAAAAAGGGCATTATGCTGACGGACATTGGTCAAACGCTTCTCCCGCATATTAGAGAAGTGCTAAATAGAGTGGAGAAAATCCAGCAAGAAATTGCGTTAACGAAAAATATTGAAACAGGCCTGATTCGTATCGGCACATTTGCCAGTGCCTCTGCTTGTTTATTGCCTAAACTGCTTGTAAGCT
Organism: Bacillus sp. F2HM; assembly: GCF_019266135.1. Lineage (NCBI taxonomy): Bacteria > Bacillati > Bacillota > Bacilli > Caryophanales > Bacillaceae > Bacillus > Bacillus sp. F2HM. The sequence continues at coordinate 31,669 of NZ_LRMO01000020.1, read as the reverse complement.
ATCAGAAAAAACATCCGAAAATCGAATTTAAATTTTATGAGGGAACGTATGAAGAAATATTGGAGTGGCTGGATTCTGGCATCATTGATGTTGGATTTGTTGTAAAAGGCCATGCGGATGAAGCCTTTGATTTACTGCCGCTTATGAAAGATGAGATGGTCGTCGCCTATCACCCAAATCATCGATATGAGCAGCAGCCCATTGTAGATATAACAGATTTGGCAGATGAACCATTTATTATGCCGACTGGCATGTATCAATCACATGTAGAGGATATTTTTTCGGAGGCGCAAATGAAGCCGGCTGTTTTATTTGAAGTTCATGATTGTACGACCATTGCCCGTATGGTCGGGGAAGGACTTGGCGTCACAATAGGCCCTGAGTTATTTTTAAAAACGCAGCAGCTTGTGCATATTCGCCAGCTGAATGTCTCTCATCATCGTGAGGTTGCGCTTGCCTGTCCGTCGCTCTCTCAAGCTTCTCCGGCAGTGAAAGAGTTTTTCCATGTAGCCGAAGCGGTTTTTGCAAAAGAGAAGGATTTGGGGAAGGGTGTATAAAGAACTAGATGTGAATTTCCAAATTCGTGTAATAAGACGAATGAAGCGGACATTTCTTTGAAAAATGTTCGCTTTTCGTATTGTGTTTTAAAAATGAAGTTGGTACAATAGACACAGAAATCAAATAGATAGAAGTCGTATAATCGCGGGGATATGGCCCGCAAGTTTCTACCAAGCTACCGTAAATGGCTTGACTACGTCAATTCACACTCGTTTGATATAAATCATGCATTGTTCTTGTTTTATGTCACAGTCTGAATTCACATATGTAGTCAAGCGTCCCAAAATTGTTGGGGCGTTTTTTATTTGACTAGTGAATGGGGCAGGCTAAAGCAAAAGGACATGAAGGGAGTCAGTTGGCTTGAAACAGTTTTTTCAGTTTGATGAATTAGGTACGAATTACCGCAGAGAGATCATCGGTGGTTTAACCACATTTTTGTCGATGGCTTACATTCTGTTTGTTAATCCGATCACACTTGCATTAGTGTCTGTGCCGGATTTTCCAGATAAATTACGAATTGATCAGGGGGCAGTCTTTACAGCGACGGCGTTAGCTTCTGCTGCAGGGTGTATTCTGATGGGATTGATCGCCAGGTATCCGATTGCGATTGCACCCGGTATGGGTCTGAATGCGTTCTTCGCCTTTTCGGTTGTACTTGGCATGGGCATCAAATGGGAAGCTGCACTTTCAGGTGTGTTTGTTTCAGGATTGATTTTCGTTGCTCTTTCTTTAACAGGTTTCCGTGAAAAAATCATCAATGCCATTCCGGCTGAGCTGAAGCTGGCAGTTGGTGCGGGTATTGGTTTGTTCATTACGTTTGTCGGTCTTCAAGGCTCTGGCATTATCGCCAATAATGATAATACGCTCGTTTCGCTTGGAAATATTCATAGTGGTCCGGTTCTGTTAACGGTGTTTGGTATCGTTGTGACGGTCATTTTAATGGTACTTCGAGTGAATGCAGGTGTTTTCATTGGGATGCTTGTGACAGCTATTGCAGGGATGATTTTTGGTCTTGTGCCAGTACCATCTCAAATTGTGGGAAGTATTCCAAGCTTGTCTCCAACCTTTGGTCAAGCCTTGATTCACTTACCAGAAATTTTCTCCATTCAAATGCTTGTCGTGATTTTAACGTTCTTATTCGTTGGGTTCTTTGATACAGCTGGTACACTTGTGGCTGTGGCAACACAGGCTGGTTTAATGAAAAATAATGAGCTGCCTCGTGCAGGAAGAGCGCTTCTGGCGGATTCTTCTTCTATTGTTGTAGGTTCTATTCTTGGTACATCTACAACAACATCTTATGTTGAATCTAGCTCAGGTGTTGCTGCTGGTGCGCGTTCTGGTTTTGCAGCTGTCGTCACAGGTATTTTCTTCTTGCTTGCGATGTTCTTCTCACCACTTTTATCCATCGTTACATCGAATGTAACAGCACCTGCTTTAATCATTGTCGGTGCGCTGATGGTCGCTCCGCTGGCGAAGATTGCATGGGATCGTTTTGAAATTGCGGTACCAGCTTTCTTAACGATGATTATGATGCCACTGACATACAGTATTGCAACAGGGATTGCGGTTGGCTTTATTTTCTACCCGATTACGATGATCTTTAAAGGGAAAGCCAAAGAAGTACATCCAATTATGTATGGATTGTTTGTCATCTTTATTCTATATTTTGCTTTCTTAAATCATTAATTGAACATTTGAAACAGCAGCTCATGGAAGCTGCTGTTTTTTTGTTAAAAAAATCAAAACATAGTTGACTTATAGGAATTATGTGTTTATGATAAAAAGACATAATTCGCTGATTGGATCACCAAAGGCGCTTTGATTTCCTTTTTTAATAGAAGGTTTCAGGGTGCCTTTTTTTCTTGCAGACATTCAAAAGGGGAGGAGATGTCTTTTGTCACGCTGGCTTCGACAGGTGATTGAACGAAAAAAGCAGGTGCTGATTCAAAAGCTCCTTTTATGGGGGCATGAAGAAGGGCAGGAAGCACTCATGCATTATACAATTCATGAGCTGGAAAATGAGGTTCTCTATTTAAAAGAGCGAAAACAAAAATAGGGGGATGAGCGATGGATGAACAAAAGCTGAATTATATTTTATCTGCCTTAAAAGGGATCGACTATGGATCAGTGGTCATCACCATTCATAATGGACATATTACACAGGTTGATACGACCAAGAAGACTCGGTTCCCCGCTCATCAGGAGAATCTCCGGGTCCAGCAAGGAAAGCGGAGTCAATATCGTTGACCATGAATTTCAACATTGATAAAAAGCTGATGGAGGCCGTCAGCTTTTTTGTTTTGTCTTATTTTCTCTCCATTTTAAAACCTCTGCTGCCTTTTATCCGTCTATTCGTATGAACGTCAAGGAATCTTGACTGAATAGAGAGACTCCGCTACTTTAAGAGGAGTCATCCGAACAGTTCATGCACTTTTAGCACTGTAAGGATTGGATAGGAGTTGATATGAGATGTTAGAGAAAGATCAAGATCAGGGGACATCTGAAAAGAAAAACGAAGAGTCATCAATAGATCAAGAAACAAGGCAATCCCGCCTCAGCCGCAGCGCTGCAAAACGAGGAAGAACCTCAAAAACAGCGGATGATGAGCGTTCAGCTATCCAGCGTATACTGCAAGGTGTAGGAGGCGCGTTTAAGCGTTATGGTTCATATGGACTGGCGATGTTAAAATCACCGAGCCGGGCCATTAATCAAGCGGAAACATTGCGTATGAAGTACGCCTGGATCTCGATTGTGTTATTCAGCGTGTTTTTTGCTTTAGGCAACTATGTTCAATTAAAGGCGTCAAAGACCCGTTTATTAGGCTTTGGCATTCATTATTCTTTTGGTGACGCCTTTTTGAGAGTGGCAGTCTTTACGCTCATTGTGCTGACATTGATGATGCTTACCGTCTGGCTGCTCGGAAAGTACATGCTAAAAGGAAACATATCACTGAAAGAAGTGATCATGAAGTTTGGTGCTGCGCTTGTGCCGGTGTTGGTTTTATCCATCCTTTGGCTTGTATTTGCCATGCTGAATATTCCATATGTGACCGTCATAATATCCGTAATGATGTTTGTCGGCCTCCAGTTGATTGCGGTCGTGCTCTTTCGCTCGATTCAATCGGAGCATGATGCCGTACGTGGAGATTTGATGTATGCAGGCTGGGTCTTTTTATTGGTTGAGCTTGTCATCATTGCGCTGCTCTGGGGCATAGTCGGGGAGTATTTGATTCCATCACTTGTTCCTGTTCGATTTGGATAAAACACACTGAAAACCTCCTTTTTTGAAAAAGGAGGTTTTCATGTTGAGAAAAGAAAAAAACGGGTAAACTCTTGGTAACAAAGACCACCCTTGTTGTCGAAAGATATATGTGTTTTGATCGCGTAAATTTGATTGTATCAAGGTATGTTCTCTAGTAGAATATGGGGTGCTTTATTTGATTTTTTAGTGCAGGGGGTTCGAATCGTGCTTCAACAACTTTTATCCAATGCGTTCACCATGGTTTTAATCATTTTAGTGATTAATATTGTTTATGTTTCTTTTTCCACCATGCGTTTGATTTTAACGATGAAAGGCAGACGGTACGCAGCTGCTTTTGCGGGTACGATCGAAATGCTCATTTATGTCATTGGGTTAAGTATCGTTTTAGATAACTTAGATCAAATACAAAATGTCATTGCGTATGCGCTAGGTTATGGGATGGGGATCATTGTCGGGATGAAAATTGAAGAGAAGCTGGCACTTGGCTACACAACTGTTAACGTGATCACAAAAGAATTGGATGTCGATCTCCCAAGACAATTGAGAGAAAAAGGATATGGTGTCACCAGCTGGGTAGCAGGCGGTCTTGAAGGAGACCGGACAGCATTGCAAATTTTAACACCGAGAAAATATGAACTGCAATTATATGAAACGATTAAGACGCTGGATTCAAAGGCGTTTATCATTTCATATGAGCCCAAATCGATTCACGGCGGCTTCTGGGTGAAGGCTGTGAAGAAAAGGAGAATTAAAGAATGACCGCAAAACCAAAGAAGAAAAAATTCTATGTGGAAGACAACATGACGATTGATCAAGTGTTGTCCCAGATGGCAGCGGAAGGCTACTCGCCTGTCCGTCGAATGGAGGAACCGATTTTTCAAGAAAAGAAGGAAAATGGGTCGATTCAGATCATTCCGATTGGGAAAAAAATCGTATTTGAAGGAAAAATAGTCTAAATCCGAACATTAAAACGACGACTTCATAGATTGTTCGATAAATCCGTTGACATCATGAACATCCGTTGTTAAGATAAACATGAAATCAAAACACGAGCCTCATATAATCTTGGGAATATGGCCCATAAGTTTCTACCCAGTTACCGTAAATGACTGGACTATGCAGGATAGTGAACAAAACTGACATGGCGTTTCAAAAGCGAACAGCGCTTACCATGGCCCGGTTTGTGTTGCTTCCTAACATTGCAATACAGACCGGGCCTTTTTGTTCGGCGTTTGACAAGCTGCTTAGGTTTGGGAAGCGTGTCAAACGATACAAAATCGAATAACAGCTTAAAGGTGGGGACAAAATGAAGCCGCTTGTAGGTGTCATCATGGGAAGTACATCTGATTGGGAAACAATGAAAAATGCGTGCGACATCTTAGAGGAATTAAACATTCCGTATGAAAAACAGGTAGTATCCGCACACCGGACACCTGACTTGATGTTTGAATATGCGACTGAAGCAAGAGGTAAAGGACTAAAGGTCATCATTGCCGGTGCTGGAGGCGCAGCACATTTACCGGGGATGGTCGCAGCAAAAACGACACTGCCGGTCATTGGTGTGCCTGTACAATCAAAGGCACTAAACGGGCTTGATTCCTTATTATCCATCGTTCAAATGCCAGGCGGTGTACCAGTTGCTACAGTAGCAATTGGCAAAGCCGGTGCAACAAATGCAGGCCTTCTTGCCGCACAAATGATTTCAGCATTTGATGAAAAGGTCGCAGCTCGCCTTGAAGAAAGAAGAGAGCAGACAAAACAGACTGTACTAGAAAGCAGTGATCAGCTTGGCTAAGCAGACCATTTTTCCAAACGCAACCATCGGGATCATTGGCGGCGGACAGCTTGGCAGATATATGGCTGTCAGCGCAAAGCAAATGGGGTACCGGGCAGCAGTTCTAGACCCAGTTGCACAATCTCCTTGCGGACAGGTTGCTGATAAAGAAATCACAGCCGCATATAGTGACCTTGAAGCGATTCGAAAGCTGGCAGACATCAGCGATGTGGTGACTTATGAGTTTGAAAATATTGATTATGATGCACTCAATCAGCTGAAGGAAGAAGCCTATTTACCACAAGGAAGCGACCTTCTCCTTTTAACTCAAAATCGTGAGACCGAGAAAAAAGGAATTGTAGACGCAGGCTGTGAAGTAGCGCCTTACCGCATCATTCATGATGAAAAAGAGCTGGAAGACGCAGTGGACGTGCTCGGTTTGCCAGCCGTGCTGAAAACATGCAGAGGCGGCTACGACGGAAAAGGACAGTATGTCATTAAAGAAAAAGGACAGCTTCAGGAAGCAGCTGCACTGCTCACACATGGAACTTGTATTTTAGAAAGCTGGGTTCCATTCCAAATGGAGCTATCAGTGATCGTCACTCGTTCTGTTCATGGAGAGATTGCAGTATTCCCAGTCGCTGAGAACATTCATAAGCATAATATTTTGTTCCAAAGCATTGTGCCTGCAAGGGTAGAGAACCGCATTCAGGAGAAGGCGAAAGAATTGGCAACAACACTAGCTGAAAAGCTGGGGCTGGTTGGTACTCTTGCTGTAGAACTGTTCCTGACAAATGACGGAAAGCTGCTCGTCAATGAACTGGCACCACGCCCGCATAATTCTGGTCATTATACACTCGATTTATGTGAGACAAGTCAGTTTGAACAGCACGTCCGCGCTATATGTGGTTTGCCGCTTGGCGGTACAGCCCTTTTATCAGAGGGAATGATGGTGAATTTATTAGGCGATGAAGTGGACATTCCAAAAGAGCATCCTGAGCTTCTCAAAGAAGCGAAGCTTTATCTATATGGAAAGCATGAAGTAAAAGCCGGCCGCAAAATGGGGCATATGACGTTTATGAAACAGCTCGATGATGAGTGGATGACAAACATCACAAAGATATGGACTGAAAGAGATGGAGGAAACGGGAAATGATCGAACGTTACGCACGACCAGAAATGTCAGCAATCTGGACAGAGGAAAACAAATTTAATGCATGGCTTGAAGTAGAAATTCTCGCTTGTGAAGCTTGGGCAGAGCTTGGCGTCATTCCGAAAGAAGACGTTGTGACAATGCGCAAAAATGCAAGCTTTGATATTGGACGTATTTTAGAGATTGAACAAGACACGCGCCACGACGTGGTTGCCTTTACGCGTGCTGTCTCTGAATCTCTAGGAGAAGAAAGAAAGTGGGTTCATTACGGATTAACATCGACAGACGTAGTGGATACGGCGCTTTCATATCTATTAAAACAGGCGAACGATATCCTGCTCAAGGACATTGAGAGATTTGTTGACATACTAAAAGAAAAAGCAAAAGAGCACAAATATACCGTCATGATGGGCCGTACACACGGTGTACACGCTGAACCGACAACATTTGGCCTGAAGCTTGCTCTTTGGTACGAGGAAATGAAGCGTAACCTAGAACGTTTTAAACAAGCAAAAGCTGGCATTGAATATGGCAAAATCTCTGGAGCTGTTGGCACATATGCGAACATCGACCCGTTTGTTGAGCAATATGTATGTGAGAAGCTTGGCATCAAAGCTGCACCAATTTCAACCCAAACCTTGCAGCGTGACCGCCATGCAGATTACATGGCTACTCTTGCTTTAGTCGCAACGAGCATTGAGAAATTTGCTGTTGAAATTCGTGGTCTTCAAAAGAGTGAAACACGTGAAGTAGAAGAGTTCTTTGCCAAAGGACAAAAAGGATCATCAGCGATGCCGCATAAGCGTAACCCAATCGGTTCTGAAAATATGACGGGAATTGCCCGCGTGATCCGTGGATATATGCTGACAGCTTATGAAAATGTACCGCTTTGGCATGAGCGTGATATTTCTCATTCATCTGCTGAGCGCATCATTTTACCAGATGCAACGATTGCACTGAACTATATGCTCAACCGTTTCTCAAACATCGTGAAAAACTTAACGGTTTTCCCTGAGAACATGAAGCGCAACATGGACCGCACACTCGGCTTAATTTACTCACAGCGTGTTCTTCTTGCATTAATTGATACAGGCATGGCACGTGAAGAGGCATATGACACGGTTCAGCCAAAGGCGATGGAAGCGTGGGAGAAGCAAGTGCCGTTCCGTTCATTAGTAGAAGCAGAAGAAAAAATCACGTCCCGCTTAACACCTGAACAAATCGCTGACTGCTTCGATTACAACTATCATTTGAAAAATGTCGATATGATTTTCGAACGTCTAGGTCTTGCGTAAGAAATGGGCCGCCTGCTTGCCAGGCGCCCAATCCTGAAAATTGCCAACATTCAAATTAGGAGGCCAACCTGAATGACTGTGAAACAAGAACTTCTCTACGAAGGCAAAGCGAAAAAAATCTATCAGACCGATGACGAGCATATTTTATATGTCGAATATAAAGACTCAGCTACAGCATTTAACGGCGAAAAGAAAGCAGAAATCGAAGGCAAAGGCAGACTGAACAACGAAATTTCGAGCTTAATCTTTCAAATGCTGCATGAGAAAGGGATCAACAATCACTTTGTGAAACGTCTTTCTGAAACAGAGCAGCTCATTCAAAAGGTACAGATTGTTCCGCTTGAAGTGGTTGTACGAAATGTAGTGGCAGGCAGTATGTCAAAACGCCTCGGCATTCCAGAGGGAACGAAACTGGACACACCTTTGATTGAGTTTTACTACAAAGATGATGCGCTCGGCGATCCGCTCATTACAGAAGATCATATCCGCATTTTAGATGCAGCGACACCAGAGCAGGTCGAGGAAATGAAACAAATCACAAGACAAGTGAATGAAGAGTTAAAGCAAATCTTCTCAGACTGCCATGTGAATTTAATTGATTTCAAGCTTGAATTCGGAATAGATCACGAGAATCGTATTTTGCTAGCTGATGAGATTTCACCTGATACGTGCAGGCTTTGGGACAAAGATACAAACGAAAAGCTTGATAAAGACGTGTTCAGACGAAACCTGGGCGGCTTAACGAATGCATACGAAGAGATTTTCAAAAGACTTGGAGGCCATAAACATGTATAAAGTGAAAATTTTTGTCAGCTTAAAAGAGAGCGTTCTTGATCCTCAAGGAAGTGCCGTGCAGCATGCTTTGCACAGCATGTCTTATCAGGAAGTAAAGGATGTCCGTATCGGGAAATACATGGAGCTTGTCATTGAAAAATCAGATCGTGATTTAGACACAGTCGTCAAAGAAATGTGCGAAAAATTACTTGCCAACACGGTGATTGAAGATTACCGCTATGAGGTGGAGGAGGTTGTCGCACAGTGAAGTTTGCAGTGATCGTCTTGCCTGGCTCTAACTGTGATATCGATATGTACCATGCGATTCAAGATGAGCTAGGTGAACAAGTTGAATATGTATGGCACGACGAAACGAGTCTTGACGGATTTGACGGTGTACTCGTACCAGGCGGTTTCTCTTATGGGGATTACTTAAGATGTGGTGCGATCGCCCGCTTCTCAAACATCATGCCGGCGGTGAAAAAAGCAGCTGAGGAAGGAAAACCTGTTCTTGGTGTTTGTAACGGGTTCCAAATTCTTCAGGAGCTAGGCATTCTTCCGGGTGCGATGAGACGAAATAAAGACTTGAAATTTATCTGTCGTCCAGTTGAACTCATTGTAGAAAACAACGAAACGCAATTTACAAGCGGTTATCAAAAAGGCGAATCCATTACGATTCCTGTAGCGCACGGTGAAGGCAACTTCTACTGTGACGAAGACACTTTAGCGAAGCTCATTGAACGCGGCCAAATCGCTTTCACTTACGGAGACGATATTAACGGCAGTGTGAATCGTATTGCAGGTGTAACGAATGAAGAGGGCAATGTACTCGGCATGATGCCGCACCCTGAGCGCGCGGTTGATTCATTACTAGGCAGCGCAGACGGACTTAAATTGTTTCAATCTATCGTGAAAAATTGGAGGGACACTCATGTCACTACTGCTTGAACCAAGTCACAAGCAAATTAAAGAAGAGAAATTGTATCAGCAAATGGGATTGAGTGATGAAGAATTCGCTTTAATCGAATCCATTATTGGCAGGCTGCCAAACTACACAGAAACGGGCATTTTTTCTGTCATGTGGTCAGAGCATTGCAGTTATAAAAACTCAAAGCCTGTTTTAAGCAAATTCCCGACAAAAGGAGAGCACGTCCTTCAAGGTCCTGGGGAAGGCGCTGGAATCGTTGATATTGGAGACAACCAAGCGGTTGTATTTAAAATCGAATCACATAACCATCCATCTGCGATTGAACCGTATCAAGGAGCGGCGACAGGTGTCGGCGGAATTATCCGTGATGTATTCTCCATGGGTGCGCGTCCAATTGCTGTATTAAACTCTCTTCGTTTTGGTGAACTGACTTCACCGCGCGTGAAGTACTTGTTTGAAGAAGTAGTGGCAGGGATCGCAGGCTATGGAAACTGTATCGGAATTCCAACAGTCGGCGGAGAGGTTCATTTCGATCAAAGCTATGAAGGCAACCCGCTCGTAAATGCAATGTGTGTTGGATTAATCAACCATGAAGACATCAAAAAAGGGCAGGCAAAAGGTGTCGGCAACACGGTCATGTACGTTGGTGCCAAAACGGGACGTGACGGAATTCACGGTGCAACATTTGCATCTGAGGAATTTTCTGATGAATCAGAAGAAAAACGCTCAGCAGTTCAAGTCGGTGATCCATTCATGGAAAAACTGCTGCTTGAAGCGTGCCTTGAAGTCATCAAAAACGATGCACTCGTTGGAATTCAGGATATGGGAGCGGCTGGCTTAACAAGCTCAAGTGCGGAAATGGCGAGTAAAGCAGGTTCTGGTATCGAGATGAATCTAGACCTTATCCCGCAGCGTGAAACAGGCATGTCAGCATATGAAATGATGCTCTCTGAATCTCAAGAGAGAATGCTTTTGGTTATTGAAAAAGGCCGTGAACAAGAAATCATTGATATTTTTGAAAAATACGATCTTGAAGCAGTATCAGTCGGTCATGTGACAGACGATAAAATGCTTCGCTTACTTCACCAAGGTGAAGTGGTATGTGAGCTTCCTGTTGATGCACTTGCAGAAGAAGCGCCGGTTTATCACAAACCGTCAAGTGAGCCTGCATACTATCGTGAGTTTTTAGAAACAAAAGTTGAAGCACCTGCTATCACAGATGCAGCTGACACGTTAAAGCAGCTTCTCCAGCAGCCGACAATTGCAAGTAAAGAATGGGTTTATGACCAATATGACTACATGGTTCGGACAAATACAGTCGTTGCACCAGGCTCTGATGCGGGCGTTTTAAGAATCCGCGGAACGAAAAAAGCCCTTGCGATGACAACCGATTGTAACGCACGTTATCTCTACCTTGATCCAGAGGTTGGCGGGAAAATCGCAGTCGCAGAAGCAGCACGTAACATTGTGTGCTCAGGCGCTCGTCCGCTTGCAGTAACAGATAACCTGAACTTCGGTAACCCAGAAAAACCAGAAATTTTCTGGCAAATTGAAAAATCTGCTGACGGTATTAGCGAAGCGTGCCGCAAGCTCAGCACACCAGTTATCGGTGGTAACGTCTCTTTATATAACGAATCAAATGGAACAGCCATTTACCCAACACCAGTCATTGGGATGGTTGGTTTGGTGGAAGATACAGCTCATATTACGACGCAGTCGTTCCAGCAGGCTGGCGATGTGATTTTCGTCATTGGTGAGACGAAGGAAGAATTCGCAGGCAGTGAGCTTCAAAAGATGACAGAAGGCCGTATTTACGGAAAAGCACCAGAAATTGATTTGGATGTAGAGCTCACTCGTCAGGAAGCTCTTCTTGCTGCGATTCAAAACGGACTTGTTCAATCAGCACACGATGTGTCTGAAGGCGGTCTTGGTGTTGCACTTGCTGAAAGTACATTTGGAACAGACGGTCTTGGCGCTCATATCCAAATTGATTTAAACAGCGAAGCTTCATTATTCAGTGAAACACAGTCACGTTTTGTCGTCACAGTGAAACCAGAGCACCGTGAAGCATTTGCTGCGGCTGTCAAAGATGCGAAAGAAGTTGGAACGGTCACAAATGATGGGCTATTCACTGTCAAAAATCAAGAAGGACAACAATGGATTCATGCAGCGGTCAACGAGCTTGAACGCGCATGGAAAGGAGCGATCCCATGCTTGCTGAAATCAGAGGCTTAAACGAAGAGTGTGGCGTCTTTGGGGTTTGGGGACACGAAGAAGCCCCGCAAATCACATATTACGGATTGCATAGTCTTCAGCACCGAGGACAAGAGGGTGCGGGAATCATTGCAACAGATGGTGAAAACCTGACGGCACATAAAGGCCTTGGACTGATTACGGAAGTCTTTCAAAACGGTGAGCTAAAGGATTTGAAAGGAAAAGGTGCGATCGGACACGTTCGGTATGCGACAGCAGGCGGAGGCGGCTTTGAAAATGTGCAGCCCCTCTTCTTCCGCTCGCAAAACAACGGCAGTCTTGCCCTTGCTCATAATGGGAACTTAGTGAATGCAACGCAATTAAAGCAGCAGCTAGAGAACCAGGGGAGTATATTCCAAACATCTTCTGACACTGAAGTGCTTGCTCATTTAATTAAGCGCAGCGGCTATGTTGAATTGAAAGAGCAGATCAAAAATGCCCTGTCCATGCTTAAAGGCGCATATGCTTTCTTAATTATGACGGAAACAGAAATGATTGTGGCTCTTGATCCGAACGGCTTACGTCCGCTTTCACTTGGTATGCTTGGGGACGCGTATGTTGTTGCTTCTGAAACATGTGCATTTGATGTTGTCGGCGCCACGTATTTACGAGATGTGGAGCCTGGAGAAATGCTGATCATTAATGATGAAGGCCTGAAATCTGAACGCTTCTCCATGAACATTAACCGCAGCATGTGCAGCATGGAATACATTTATTTCTCAAGACCTGACAGCAATATCAACGGCATCAACGTGCATAGTGCGAGAAAGAATCTTGGCAAAAAGCTTGCCGAGGAAGCGCATGTCGAAGCAGATGTCGTGACAGGTGTACCAGATTCGAGTATTTCTGCAGCGATTGGATATGCCGAAGCAACAGGTATTCCATATGAGCTCGGTTTAATTAAAAACCGTTATGTCGGACGGACCTTTATCCAGCCGTCTCAAGCATTGCGTGAGCAGGGCGTGCGCATGAAGCTGTCAGCTGTGCGCGGGGTCGTCGAAGGAAAACGTGTCGTGATGGTGGATGATTCCATCGTACGCGGAACTACGAGCCGCCGCATTGTGACGATGCTGAGAGAAGCGGGTGCGACGGAAGTCCATGTACGCATTAGTTCACCGCCTATCGCACATCCATGTTTTTATGGAATTGATACGTCCACACATGAAGAGCTGATTGCTTCTTCTCATTCAGTGGAAGAAATTAGACAGGAAATCGGTGCAGACTCCATTGCATTTTTATCCGTAGACGGTTTAATGGACGGGATTGGCAGGAAGTATGATGATCCGCAGCGCGGTCAATGTTTAGCATGCTTTACTGGGAAATATCCGACTGAAATTTATGAAGATACTGTTCTTCCGCATGTGAAGGAAACAGCACTGACGAAATAATCGAATAAAGGAGCAGCAGTCAAGATGATTTGATATGCTGCTCTTTCATTCTGCTGAAAATAAATGGAAGAGAAGCAGCTAAAAGGAGTGAATGGGATGTCAGAAGCATATAAAAACGCCGGTGTCGACATCGAAGCAGGATACGAAGCCGTCAAACGAATGAAAACACACGTGGAACGTACAAAAAGAGCAGGCGTCATGGGTGCTCTAGGCGGATTTGGCGGTATGTTTGATTTATCTGAGCTGCCATACAAAAAGCCCGTTCTTGTCTCAGGAACAGATGGTGTCGGAACAAAATTAAAGCTTGCCTTTTTAATGGATCAACACGATACGATCGGTGTTGATGCCGTGGCAATGTGTGTGAACGATGTGCTGGCACAAGGGGCAGAGCCGCTCTTTTTCTTAGATTACCTAGCAGTTGGTAAAGCAGATCCGATAAAAATTGAATCAATCGTCAAAGGTGTGGCTGACGGCTGTGAGCAGTCTGGTTCAGCGCTTGTCGGCGGAGAAACAGCAGAAATGCCGGGTCTTTACACAGAAGATGAATATGATATTGCTGGTTTTTCAGTAGGCGTCGTTGAAAAGGATGAAATCGTGACAGGAGAGAGCATCAAAGAGGGGCACTTGCTTATCGGACTCAGCTCAAGCGGAATTCATAGCAATGGGTACTCTCTCGTTCGTAAAGTATTGCTGGAAGACGCTGGTCTGGATCTGCATCAAACGTATGAACCTTTTACAAGACCGCTTGGAGAAGAGCTTCTTGAACCGACCAAAATTTATGTGAAGCCTGTTCTCAAACAAGTGAAAGCCGGCAAGATTGACGGCATGGCACATGTGACAGGCGGCGGCTTTATTGAAAATTTACCGCGTATGCTGCCTGAAGGGCTTGGCGTTGAGATTGATAACGGCTCATGGCCAGTACCGCCAATTTTCTCCTTTATTCAAGAAAAAGGACAGTTAAAGGCTGAAGAAATGTTCAACGTATTTAATATGGGCATTGGTTTTGTCTTAGCGGTAAAAGAAGATGACCTTGTCGAAGTGATCAGAGGACTTGAAGAAGACGGAGAGAAAGCATTTCTCATCGGTCGTGTTCAAAAAGGAGAAGGTGTCACATTCGGCGGTGGAAGCCTCTCATGAAGAAGTTTGCGATCTTCGCCTCTGGAAGCGGGACGAATTTTCAAGCCATTATGGATACATTAAAAAAAGAACAGTGGCAGGCAGAGGCCGCCATTGTGATTTGTGATAAACCGGGTGCAAAGGTGCTGGAGCGTGCTGAGAAAGAGGGCATTCCCTCCTTTGCCTTTACCCCGAAGGCTTTTCCGAATAAAGCCGCTTTTGAACAAACGATCATTGAACAGCTTAGGCTGCATGAAGTGGAATGGATTTTCCTTGCTGGGTATATGAGACTGATTGGTCCGACATTACTTGAAGCATTCAGAGGGAAAATTGTCAATATCCACCCGTCCTTGCTGCCAGCCTTCCCAGGGCTGGATGCCATTGGACAAGCCTATCAAGCAGGCGTCAAAGTGGCGGGTATCACCGTCCATTTTGTCGATGAAGGCATGGATACAGGTCCGATTATTGACCAAGCGTCGATTTACATCGAACAAGGGGAAGAGCTTGAATCGATTGAAAAAAGAATGCATGAACTAGAACACACACTATATCCAAAAGTGATCAAATCACTTTTAGAATTATCTTAATGAGGTGACGAAGGCATGACGATCAAACGCGCATTAATCAGTGTTTCCGATAAAACGAATCTTGTACCTTTTGTGAAAGAATTAACAGAACTTGGCGTTGAAGTGATTTCAACTGGAGGTACACATAAGCTTCTTCAAGAGAACGGCATTGATGTCATTGGAATTTCAGAAGTCACTGGATTCCCTGAAATCATGGATGGACGACTCAAAACACTTCACCCGAACATTCATGGCGGGCTTTTAGCAGTGAGAGAAAACGATGAGCATATGGCACAGATTGAGAAGCATGGCATTCAGCCGATTGATCTTGTTGTCGTGAATCTCTATCCATTCAAAGAGACAATCTCAAAAGACGATGTGACGTATGAAGAAGCGATTGAAAACATTGATATTGGCGGACCGGGAATGCTTCGTGCAGCATCAAAAAACCACCAAGACGTCACAGTGATTGTCGATCCTCGTGACTATGATACAGTCATCCAGCAAATCAAAGAAGGCGGCGTGTCACTCGAGAAAAAACGTGAGCTCGCTGCAAAGGTATTCCGTCATACGGCTGCTTACGATGCTCTGATTGCGGATTACTTAACAAACTTTGTGGGCGAAACAGAGCCAGAACAGTTCACTGTCACGTTTGAGAAAAAACAATCCCTTCGTTATGGAGAAAACCCGCACCAAGCGGCGACTTTCTATGAAAATGCTCTTCCAGCCAAAGGTTCTTTGGCTACTGCAAAGCAATTACATGGAAAAGAACTTTCCTACAACAATATCAAAGATGCAGATGCCGCTCTTCAAATTGTACGTGAATTCACGGAGCCAGCAGCTGTCGCTGTGAAGCATATGAACCCGTGCGGCGTTGGTACAGGAGAAACGATTGCAGAAGCATTTGACCGAGCATTCAAAGCAGATGAGACGTCTATTTTTGGCGGCATTGTGGCACTTAACCGTGAAGTAGACAAACAAACGGCTGAGGTGCTGCATACGATTTTCTTAGAAATTGTCATCGCCCCATCGTTCAGCCAAGAAGCACTTGACGTGTTAACAGCGAAAAAGAATCTTCGTCTATTAACATTAGATGTAGAAGCAGATCTCGGGAAAAAGGAAAAGCAGCTGACAAGTGTCCATGGCGGACTGCTTGTTCAGGATATTGACACGTACGGCTTAGAGGAAGCAACGATTTCTATTCCAACGAAAAGAGAACCAACAGAAGACGAATGGAAAGACTTAAAGCTTGCTTGGAAAGTAGTCAAGCATGTGAAATCAAATGCTATTGTCCTTGCGAAAGATCAAATGACAGCAGGAATCGGTGCTGGTCAAATGAACCGCGTGGGCTCAGCTAACATTGCAATTGAGCAAGCTGGTGAAAAGGCAAAAGGAAGCGCACTAGGCTCTGATGCATTCTTCCCAATGGGCGATACAGTGGAAGCTGCTGCAAAGGCAGGCGTCACAGCGATCATTCAGCCAGGCGGATCTATTCGTGATGAAGAATCGATTCAAAAAGCAGATGAATACGGCATCGCCATGGTCTTCACTGGCGTTAGACATTTCAAACATTAAGGGGATGACAGTGTGAACGTATTAATTATCGGCAGAGGCGGAAGAGAGCATACCATCGCATGGAAAGTGAATCAAAGTGAACTTGTCAGCCAAGTATTTGTCGCACCCGGCAATGATGGAATGACAGATGCTGCGAAGCTTGTACCAATCGACGAAGGCGATCATGAGGCGTTAATTCGTTTTGCAAAAGAAAACGAAATCGGCTTAACCATTGTCGGTCCAGAGGTCCCTTTAATCGCAGGTATCGTTGATGCATTTGAAGAAGCAGGTCTAAAAGTATTTGGACCGAATGCAAAAGCTGCGGTCATTGAAGGCTCAAAGGAATTTGCAAAAGACTTAATGAAGAACTACGATATCCCAACAGCCGCTTACGCTGCCTTTACCTCGTTTGAAGAAGCAAAGGCATATGTGGAAGAAAAGGGTGCGCCGATTGTCATTAAAGCAGACGGGCTTGCCGCAGGAAAAGGCGTCACAGTGGCCATGACGCTTGAAGAGGCCGTCGATTGTCTGCATGATTTCTTAGAGGATGAAAAGTTTGGCGATGCAAGTGCATCTGTTGTCATCGAAGAATTTTTAACAGGCGAAGAATTTTCACTCATGGCCTTTGTCAACGGAGAAAAGGTGTACCCGATGGTGATTGCGCAGGATCACAAACGGGCGTTTGAAGATGACAAAGGGCCGAACACTGGCGGAATGGGCGCTTATTCACCAGTTCCGCAAATTTCAGATGAAGTGGTTCAGAAAGCCGTGGAAGATGTTGTGAAACCGGCAGCTCGCGCGATGGTGCAGGAAGGGCGTCCATTTACAGGCATTTTATATGCAGGTTTAATGCTGACACCAGAAGGCTCAAAGGTGATTGAATTCAATGCACGCTTTGGCGACCCTGAAACGCAGGTGGTTCTCCCTCGTCTTGAATCAGATTTAGTCCAAGTATTCCTCGATATTCTTGATGGAAAAGATGTGGACTTACAGTGGAAAGACACTGCGGCTGTCAGTGTGGTTCTTGCATCAGAAGGATACCCAGAAGACTATGCAAAAGGCACACCGATCGGTGCCTTGCAAACGACTGTCTCTGATGTCGTGACCTTCCATGCAGGAACAAAAAAAGAAAACGATCAATTCGTCACAAATGGCGGACGTGTAGCGAATGTGACCGCATTTGACGACACATTTGAAGCGGCAAGATCAAGAGTGTATGAAGCGGTTGAAGAAATCATACAGCCAGGTCTATTTTATCGCCGTGACATCGGTGCCCGTGCACTGAAGGCTGCGGGGAAAAACGTTTAATCAAAACACCTTTCTATCTGATGAGATGGAAAGGTGTTTTTTGTTCATGAGAAGGGATGATGCTCGAATATGAAGAAGTAGTATGGGATGACGAGTTTATGAGGAGGCAGCATGGTCATTCAAGGAATTATTCTATTTGCAATCGTGTTACTTATTTTATTTATACTGTTCTCAAATCTCATCATGTATGAAGCGAGAAAGCAAAACAAAACCCAAAAAGGCTCAGCCATTCGGTATATGATCATGTCGATTTTTTCTGGTATCGTCATTGTTTCATTTTCCATTTGGATTTTTTTTATTAGCTGATTTATAAGAGAGGATGAGTATATGGTGCAATTGAAGGAACTTGCGAACGAGCGTTTTTCTGCCTCGATCTGTATTGATTCATTTAATGAGCGAATCCGTTTGGATGACTACAGCGGCAGGGTGCGGGATGTGATTCAGTCGGTTCTTAAGGAAGCGGCAGCCTGCAAGGCTTCTAAGGTCATTGTGAAAGTCAGGCGTGAGCATATGCCTCTTTTTTTAGAAAAAGGCTTTCGGCTTGAAGGCGTGTTTTCTCATTATTTTCTTGGAAGTGATGCGTACGGCATGTCGCTCTTTCTGACGGAGGATCGAATGAACAGCCCGTATTGGCTGAAGGAAGATGAAATTGTTGCGTCTATTCAGGAAAAGCCTCTCAAAAAAGACCAAGGCACGTGGCAGGATGAGTATGTGATGCGGAAAGCGGATACGCAAGATATTCACAAGCTGGCAAAGCTCTATGATACCGTTTTTGAAACGTATCCTACGCCAATGAACGAGTCAGATTACATCCAAAAGGTGATGGAGGAAGGGACGGTTTTTTATGCCGTTGAACATGACGGGCACATTGTGAGTGCAGCATCCGCTGAAATCAATGCGCCGTATGGTCATGCGGAATTAACAGATTGTGCGACCCTTCCATCATACAGAAAACTAGGATTCATGCATCATTTGATTCTAGCACTCGAAAAAGAACTTCAATCCATGCACATCTATGTCTTTTATTCTCTCGCACGTGCACTGTCCTATGGAATGAACCAAGTGTTTTATCAGCTCGGCTATACGTATACCGGGCGTTTCCAAAACAACTGTTATATTTTTGACAAAATTGAAGATATGAATCTATGGGTGAAAACGCCGAATGAATCATGAAATGGTTCTCATCTGATCAAGCAGACCAGATAGGCGGTACGCCATGATACTGAGCTGCAGCTTCATTCGATCATCCGTGGATTTGAGGCTGCAGCCTGTTCTCGTTTCAATTTGTTTCAGCCGGTAGCTTAATGTATGCCTGTGAATAAACAATTCCCCCGCAGATTTTTGAATATTTTCATTGTGGGCCAAATACACTTCGAGTGTATGGATCAGGTCTGCTCCCTGTTTTTTCGTATAAAGCAAAGGACTTAACAGCTCCACGTAAAAGTCATGCAAATTCATACCCGCTTCATTCATTTCAAGCAGCATCCCGTATAAGCCGAGCTTCTGATAATGAATGATGCATTCGTCTGTCTTTAAAAGCGGAAGAAGCCTTGCTGCATACTGCGCTTCCTTCGCGCTTTTTGAAAAGAGACCGATCTGATCATAGGCTCTCCCAATGCCAATCACAATCGGATGGACGGGAAAAAAATAAGACCAGGTGCTCCGGCACTCTTCTGCTGCGCGATACCACTCCGCTTCTTGAAACGCTTTTTTTCCTGCTGGTGTAAGAATAAAAATGGAATCTAGCCTTGTCTTAAGTAAAAAAGGAATATGTCTGCGTTCAAATATCGACGTGAGCAATTGAGATAGACGCTGCATCATTTGGTGATCAAGCTGTGTGTGCTGATGCTGAAATTGAAAGTAGATGACCACCTGCTCATCGCTCATATCATATTGCAGCTTTGTTGCTTGTTCGACCACATAGCTTTCTTCTGTGTATTGCTGCTGCAAAATATCATCTAATAAATGACCTTGCATTTGGTTTTCTGTATCTTGAATGGCTTTTTGCTTCAGCCATTCAATCGCATACACCGCCCCGGCATGCTCGATGGCAATCGCGTCAAGATGATGCCATGCATCCTTTTTCTTTAAAGATACAATAAACCCGAAAATATCGCCCATCGCAATGACCGGACATGCAGCGAGGACAAACGCACCGCATGTGTCATAAACGAGCCGTCCTTTCTCCTCAGCCTGCTTGAGAAGAGGCGTTGTTTCAATTGGTTCGTGATCTGTTTGAAAGCCAAAGGCAGGAGAATACATTACTTCCTCTGTTTCGAAGTGAGCTGCTGTTTGATGTAAAAAAACATCAAGCACAACGATGTTCGCCGAAGTGAGATGTGCCAGCTCATCTGTAATTTGCGTGACATTTTTATTGCTGACATTTAAATGGGTCAGTCTTTGGTGAATCGCTGAAGAATATTTAAGCTGATGGAGCTGGCTGCTGACGATTTGCTCTAGGACGGCTTTTGTAATGTCTGAAAAGTTGACATGTGAAGGAATCTCGATGAGTGGAATGCCGCTGTTTTTGGCAGCTTCGATCAGTGATGCCGGAATTTCCGTTAAGTATACGCCTTTATAAATCGCAATGGCCGATAGACGTTGAGATTGAATCAGCTCCTCAAGCCGGGTGCGCCTTTCCTGATTGTCTGCAAGCCCAAAGCCGGTTGTGACGAGCAGTTCCCCTTCTGAAAGCCTTGAAGTATCTTCGATAATTTCCACGATGGTCACCCACTGAATGAGGCGTTCTAGTCCATTTTCCCCAGCAAGCAGCTTTGTTTCCTTCATGATATTGAGCGAGAGTGCATCTTTGACGAGAATCGCCATAGACTCATGACCTCCTTTTGAACACTCTTATACACGATGTATAAAAAATGCGTGTGAAATTCGGGCATGTGGCGAATGGAGGATGACTGCCCTCTTGATTAAGCTAATCTTATAACAAGTATACAAAATTTTCTTGCGATTCATGAAAAAAGAAAGATGCAGCTGCTGACGAGAGAGGGAGGAATGACAAAGTGGAGACCCGGGATTACTTAATCAAACCGATGTTGAATCAGCATTATCCTGTGGCTGTGAAAGGAGAGGGGATTTATTTATATGATCGGGACGGGAAAAAATATTTAGACGGCTCATCTGGTGCTGTCACGGCGAGTATTGGACATGGCATACGAGACATCATTGATGCCATGACAGAGCAAGCGGAAAAGGTGAGCTTTACGTACAGATCACAATTCACAAATGAACCAGCAGAAGAACTAGCTTATGAATTGAGTACGCTCTGCCCAGGGAACCTGAACTGGTCTTTTTTTGTCGGAAGCGGATCAGAGGCAACAGAGACCGCCATGAAAATTGCCATTCAGCATTGGCAGGAGCAGGGGAAGGCTGAGAAGAATCACATCATTTCAAGATGGATGAGTTATCATGGCATCACACTCGGTGCGCTGTCGATGTCAGGTCATATTGCAAGGAGAGAGCGCTTTGAACCACTGCTCGAAAAACACCCGGTGCTGTCTCCGCCATACAGCTATCGTTCATGGCTGCCAAAGGAAGAAAGCAAGCAGGTCGAATGGTATGTACAGGAATTTAAGACCGTCATCCAGCGTATAGGAAAAGAGAGGATTGCGGCTTTTATTGCAGAGCCGATTGTTGGAGCAGCGGGCGCAGCACTTGTACCGCCAGACGGATATTTTGCGGCGATGAAGCGAGTTTGTGAGGAAAACGATATTTTAATGATTGCAGATGAAGTCATGACAGGCTTTGGACGAACTGGGAAAATGTTTGCCATGGAACATTGGGGCGTCGTACCAGATATTATGGTACTCGGAAAAGGCATGAGCGCCGGCTATTCACCAATTGCGGCAGCTGTCTCAGCGGATCATGTGATGGCACCGATTCTCAGCGGTTCGGGCTCTGTGATGGCAGGCCACACTTATAGCGGCAATCCGCTTTCAGCAGCCGTCTCACTGGCTGTCATTCGATATATGAAAAAACACCAGCTTTCAGAACGGGCTGATCTGTCTGGCCGATATTTAATGAATGCTTTAAAGGATTTGCAAACAAACCATTCCATCATAGGAGATGTGAGAGGAAAGGGACTGCTCATTGGCATTGAGTTTGTCGCAGACCGATTATCGAAAACACCATTTCCTGCCCATGCTCAAATGACGCATTTAGTTGTGGAGACGGCCAAGCAAAATGGTTTGCTTGTTTACCCAGCAAGCGCTGGAGAGGATGGTGTGGGGGGTGCAGCGGTCATGATCGCACCGCCGCTTTCCATTACGCAACAGGAGATGGATGAACTGATTCATTTATTCGGGCAGACAATGACGCAGGTCGAGCAAGAAGTCATCAATCGAGGGTTTTTCCCATCTGCCATGTAGGGAGGAAAGATGATGAACAAAACAGCGAACTTTGATCAAGTCATCACGCATTTTAGAGACGGAATGACCATCATGTTTGGTGGCTTTGGCGGTGTGGGGTCCCCGCCATCATTGATCGATGCCATCCTAGAAGCCAATATCAAAGACCTGACATTGATCGGAAACGATGCAGGCTTCCCGCAAATCGGTGTTGGCAGGCTGATCACAGAAGGAAGAGTGAAGAAAATCATTGCCTCTCATATTGGCTCAAATCCAATTGCCGGGCAGAAAATGCAGGCAGGTACACTAGACGTTCTTTTTTACCCGCAGGGCATCCTAGCAGAAAAGATCAGGGCAGGCGGGATGGGTTTAGCGGGCATTGTGACAGATGTCGGCATGGATAGCCTCAATCTTGATGAGAAACAATTGGTTCAGCTGGATGGAAAGAAGTATATCCTTGAGCCTGCACTGACTGCGGATATCGCGATTGTGAATGCCCTCAAAGCAGATGAAGCAGGGAACCTGATTTTTGATAAAAGTGCGCGGAATACAAACCCGATTGTGGCGATGGCAGGAGACTGGACCATTGCGGAAGTAGAAGAGATTGTGCCTGTGGGCGGGCTTCATCCAGAGGAAATCGTCACACCAGGCGTATTTGTGAACCAGATCGTGCAATCAAAAGGAGTGAACTGGACATGGGCATGGGAGACATCGATTTAAGACACCGCATAGCCAAACGCGCGGCACAGGAAATTGAAGATGGCATGATTGTGAATCTTGGGATCGGCATCCCGACCCTTGCAGCTGACTACATCCCAGCACATTACGAGGTGTGGCTGCATGCAGAAAACGGCATTATGGGGGCAGGCGCTTCACCAGCACGAGGGGAAGAAGATCCGAATTTGTGCAATGCCGGCGGTTTCCCCATTACGTTAACAAAAGGCGGCTCATATATGGACAGTACAACCGCTTTTGGCATCATTCGCAAAGGAATGCTGGATATGACCATTTTAGGTGCACTTGAAGTCAGCAGTCATGGGGATCTTGCCAATTGGATTGTGCCAGGGAAACGAGTGCCGGGTATGGGTGGGGCGATTGAGCTCGCGCAAAAAGCGAAAAAGGTGGTGGTTGTGATGAGCCACCTTGATAAACATGGGCAATCTAAGATAAAAGCAGCCTGCACGCTGCCTTTAACAGCTAAGTCTTGTGTGGACCTGATTATTACGGATATGGCAGTCATTGAGGTCAAGTCACAGCTGCTCATTTTGCGTGAAGTCATGCCGCCGTATCAGCCGGAAGATGTCATGAGGGCGACAGAGGCGCCACTCATTTTAGCGCCTGATGTCAAATCTGTTGTGTAGAAAGGATGACCGACTTGCAGCCAATTACACGTATCAGAAGCTGGATGAAAGAGCATCAGAAGGAAGCCGTGACGCTTCTTCAGCAAATGGTGCAATGTGACAGCACACAAGGAAATGAGCAAGAAGTACAGCAAATCGTAGCAAATAAACTTTCTGCCATTGGTTTTGATGTTGACATGTGGGACATTGGCGGAGATGACTTGCTGAACCACCCGTATTTTTATTCCCCGAGACGTTCCTTTAAAGGAAGTCCTAATGTCGCCGGACGATTGAAAGGAAAAGGGGGCGGCAAATCTATTTTATTAAATGGGCATGTGGATGTTGTCCCGGCAGGAGATCACAAACAATGGACATATCCGCCCTACAGCGGGCATATCATAAACGGGAGACTTTATGGACGCGGGGCAACAGATATGAAAGGTGGAAACGTTTCTTTACTCTTTGCACTTGAGGCACTGCATGCGCTTCAGATTCCGCTGAAGGGAGATGTCGTGTTTCATAGTGTTGTCGAAGAAGAGAGCGGCGGTGCAGGCACCCTTGCAGCCATACTGAGAGGATATACAGCAGATGCAGCCATCATTCCAGAGCCAAGTCATATGAAAATCTTTCCGATTCAGCAAGGATCTAAATGGTTCAGACTGCATATTAAAGGAAGGGCTGCTCATGGCGGAACAAGATATCACGGCGTTTCTGCTATTGAAAAGAGCACGATTGTCCTTTCACATATAGCGGCACTTGAAGAAAAAAGAAATCAGCGAATCACTGAGCCATTGTTTCAGCATATCCCAATCCCGATCCCAATCAATATCGGGAAAATTCAAGGCGGCGATTGGCCATCCTCTGTAGCAGACCTTGTCACAATGGAAGGCAGGCTCGGGGTGATGCCAGGTGAAACGGTAGAACAGGCAGAGAAGGAATTAGAAAATTGGATGGCAGGACTCGGAGAAAAAGATGAATGGTTCCAAGAGCATCCTGTTGAGGTCGAATGGTTTGGTGCAAGATGGCTTCCGGGTTCAATCGATACAGATCATCCGCTTTTAGGTTTATTGAAGGAACAATATGAAGCGGTCATGAAGCAGCCGCCGAAAATCGAAGCCGCCCCTTGGGGAACGGACGGCGGATTACTGTCACAGGCAGCGGGTATTCCGATCATCGTGTTTGGACCGGGAACAACGGAGCTTGCCCATTTTCCGAATGAATCCATCGACATTGAGCATGTGATTGAAGCAGCAGAAATTATTGCAGGAACAATGGTCGAATGGTGTGAAGCAGCGGAATGAGATGAAAATGATCACAAAAAAAGAAGGCTGCCTTACTCAGCCTTCTCTTTATGTGTGTCCTGCTGCTCACACATATATGTCACTGGACAAAAACGAAGAATGCCAGATCCCAGTTTCATACCGCCAAACATGATGCTAAAAAGCAGCATTTTACTCCATGGTTTTCTAGCATATAAGGATCCAGCCACAGTACATATTGTCATTCCGCAGGCAATTCTAATGAGCGCTTCCATTAAGCCGAGATTAGGTTTCATTGAAGGTGAATCTCCTTTTTTAAATTATTTTAAGTGTGATTTCAAGAAATTGTAACGTTTCATTAATGCGTAACGTAGTTCGTTATGTTACGATAGGGCTAATACAAATGAAGGAGAGTATGTGAATGTCCGAACGTACTTTTAATTGGAGAAACAATGACATCCGCACACAAATCGATGTAGTCGACTCAAAAATAGTTCCAACACTCCTTTTAACGAATGGACTCGTGCTTAACCCGTTTTTGAAGCAATGGGTGAAGGCAAATATTTGGATACATGATGATCGAATTGTTTATGTCGGAGCAGAGCTTCCTCAAAATAAATCAGCTAAACGTGTGATTGATTGTGAAGGGAAATACATTGTGCCTGGGTATATAGAGCCTCACGCGCATCCGTTCCATATTTATAATCCCCAATCACTTGCAGAATATGTGTCTCAATTTGGCACAACAACAATGGTCAGCGATAACTTATTTCTTCTTTTGCAAAGCAATGAAAAGAAAGCGCTTTCCACTCTATGTGAATTAAAAAAGCAGCCATTTCAGTATTTCTGGTGGTCCAGATACGATCTTCAAACGGAAGTCAGATATGAAGATGAGATGCTGCCAGTCAACTACCGGAAGGAATGGATTGATCATCCTGACGTCCTCCAAGGCGGCGAATTAACAAGCTGGCCAAGATTGATGGACGGTGATGATCTCATTTTATATTGCATGCAAGAAACAAAGAAGCAGAGAAAACGAATTGAAGGGCATTTCCCTGGAGCTTCTGAGAAAACGCTAACAAAAATGAAGCTGTTTGGCGCGGACAGTGATCATGAAGCGATGAATGCGGACGATGTGTTAAAACGCTTGTCCCTTGGCTATCATGTTTCATTGCGGCATTCTTCCATCCGCCCAGATTTAGTGAACATTTTAAGAGAACTGCATGAGCGTGACTTTAGACACTATGATCACTTTTTCTATACAACAGATGGTGCTGCCCCTCACTTTTATGAGGAAGGCATGATTAACCGTTTGATTTCGATTGCCCTTGAAGAAGGCGTGCCGATCATTGATGCGTATAATATGGCGACATTTAACATTGCAAAATACTATCAAATTGATGATTTATTAGGCGTTGTTGGCCCAGGCCGGCTGGCTTCTTTAAATATTTTAGATGATCCAATGAACCCAAATCCCGAAACGGTGATATCTAAAGGGGTTATTCTCAAATTAGATGGCGAGAACCAGCATCAATTCCAAGAAACAAAATGGGAAAATGGCGGGCTTGCTCCATTAGATTTAAGCTACGACCTCACGATGAGTGATTTGCAATTCTCTATGCCGCTAGGTGTGAAGATGAGAAATGCTGTCATCATGGAGCCTTATACAGTGGAAATTGATAACTCAATCAACCAGCTGTCATGTGACCATGATCAAAGCTTCTTTAGCCTGATTGACCGAAAAGGCGAGTGGCGTGTGAATACGATGCTAAAAGGGTTCGCAAATAAAGTGCAGGGCTTTGTCAGCTCATTTTCGCTCACGGGTGACATTTTAGTGATCGGGAAAAATAAAGAAGATATGATGCTGGCACATAAGCGGATGAAAGAAATTGGCGGGGGGATCGTACTCACAGAGAACGGGAAAATTTTGCACGAAATCCCGCTGCAATTATCAGGCTGTGCATCGGCTGAACCGTTTGAGACTGTTCTTCAGCAGGAACAAACATTGCGTGAGCTGCTCATTGAGCGCGGCTATCCATTTGACTGCCCAATTGATACACTTGTCTTTTTCCAAAGTACACATTTGCCGTATATTCGAGTGACACCAAGAGGAATATTTGATGTCATGAAAAAAACTGTACTCTTTCCGTCTATAATGCGTTAAAATATAACAGAGTGGAGCTGTATCATCTTTGCCGCATTTTCTGACTGCTGTTATAGGGCAGAAGTGAGCCATGGTTCTCTTCACTGCCATGTAAGTGAAAATGATCTTATGTGGAGCTATTGACAAAGCAGAGGGCTTTGACATGACGAATGAAGTACTTTAATTGTAAAATGATTTTGCCGGTTACGCTGACCGGCCAACATATTTTGAATAACCTGAGCAAGGCGGGGCGCATATTTGTGGTCTCGCCGAGCTTTCTGCAAGCCTGTATATGAGGGCAGAAGACCTAACCAAGCAGAAGTCATCTTTATACCGGAAGCAAACAAGTTTGTCAGATTGTCATACAAGGAAAATGACAGAACTTGTCGAATTTGTTTACGATAAAGAAGCTTCGGCTTACGAAAGAACCTGACGGCATTTTCAGCGTGGAACCAAACCTGTCATGATCTGTTCAAAGCTCATTGCTGAGGTTTTAAAAAATTAGTCAGGAAAGATACCGCTTTCTTAGAAGAAGATCGTGCGAAGCGGTGTGGCAATAGTAAAGGAGAAGATGTATTAAGATGCAAATTGATAAATTAAGGGGCAAAAGCTTAGATCAGTTATTCAACTCCATCTTATCCCTTAAAGACCTGGAAGAATGTTATCGATTCTTTGATGATTTATGTACCATCAATGAAATCCAATCTTTATCACAGCGTCTTGAAGTAGCGCGTATGCTTCGCGAGGGAAACACGTATCATAAAATTGAGACGGAAACAGGTGCAAGCACTGCAACCATCTCACGTGTCAAACGCTGCTTGAACTACGGAAACGATGCCTATACGATGGCACTTGACCGCGTAGCAGAACAGCAGGAAAATAACGAAACAAAATAAAGCAGCTTTCACTGTAAACAATCCTTTTCACGAAAAATGGACTTGTTTGCAGTTTTTTTATGAAAAGGCGGGCAGGGGCTGATAAAGTGTCCCTGTTTTTTTACTTTAGCTCGCCTATAAACCATCTTTCTCCTTCATAGGAGATGCCATCTTCACTAGAGATGATTTCCTTAAACTCTACTGTTTGCAAACTTTATACGCGATTGAGTGAAAAGGTCAAAAAAGGCGCGTTTCCGCACCTTTTCGAGCTAGACAGATGGCTGTGTGCCTGAGAACATCGGCACTTCGCTTGTTTCACCATTCTCTTGTCTAAAGATAATATGTTTTTCATTAAAATGAATAGGAGATTCTATTCCCGCAGCTGCGGATAAATTAAACAAACCTTCTCTAAGAGACAGGATATAATTGCACACTCGGTATTTTTTTTCTTCAATCGATAAACCCTTTTGCAGCTTTGGGTCAGTCGTGGCGACCCCGACTGGGCATTTATTCGTGTGGCAGACTTGGGCGCGAATGCATCCGACTGAAAACATGAGTCCTCTGGCAATATTCACAAAGTCAGCTCCCATTGAAAGGGCAATCGCAATTTTATCAGGCGAGAGAAGTTTGCCAGAAGCAAAGAGCTTCACTTGATCTCTGACACCGTATTCTTTCAATATTTGATGAACCATTGGGAGTGCCGTGAAAATCGGCAGCCCTGCGGAATCCGCCAATTCATGAAAGGACGCGCCTGTACCGCCTTCTCCGCCATCCACTGTAATGAAATCAGGGTGTTTCCCGCTTTTTTTCATATAGCTGGCAAGCTCTTCAATATTTTCTTTATGTCCGACAACAAGTTTGATTCCAACTGGCTTTCCGCCTATACTCCGCAGCTGATCAATGAAATCAAACATGTCAGGAATGGAGTGGAACATCTCAAAGCGGTTTGGGCTGTCAATGGATTGGTGAGGCGGTAATTTACGGATATTCGCAATTTCTTCCGTCACCTTTTCGCCGTCAATATGACCGCCGCGTGTTTTTGCTCCTTGTGCCAGCTTGAGTTCAAAGGCTTTGACTTCCTCGTGTTCGCTTTTTTTCTTGAATTCTTCAAAGGAAAATGCGCCATCCTCTGTTCTGACGCCAAATAAACCGGGCCCAATCTGGCAAATGATATCTGCACCGCCTTTGAGGTGATAAGGAGAAAGCCCGCCTTCACCTGTGTTCATCCACGTCCCGCCGGCCATTTTTAATCCTGAGGATAGAGCTGTAATCGCCCTGTCGCCTAAGGAGCCGTAGCTCATGGCAGATTGACCGATCAGTCCTTTCACACGGAAAGGCTTTTGACATGTGTGTTCGCCAATGACTTGTACATCCTCTTGATGGAGAAAGTAAGGATTTGCTTCGACTTCTTTGAAATGTTCACTTCTTCGCAGTAAATTGTCTTGATCAATCTGATATACTTTTGTTTTGATTTTTTCAGATTGATCGATTCGAAGTTCATTTCGCTGCTTTGGAAACAGGACGTTTCGAATGTAATAGCCTGGCTTGTCAAAATCACGTTTTGAGCCAAAGCCCATTGTCCGGCTTTTGTACTTCCCTGACATGACCGCCTGCTCGTATTCTCTTCTTGAGAAGGGCAGCTCCTCTCGGTCATTCAGAAACAGATATTGGCGAAGCTCAGGTCCTATTTTTTCAAAAATAAACCGCAGCTTTCCAATGACCGGATAATTTCGCAGAACTGAATGTTCTTCTTGTTTTTCATCCCTCATCCAAATCCAGATCAATAGAATGATTGGGATGATCAAACAAATGACTAGCAATGTGCCGATGACAATTAAAGTTGTTGTCATGAAGATCCCCTCTTTTCTCTTTCATTGCTGTTGATATTCCACTTTTTAATGAAAGAGAAACCACATCAGCATATTGTGACGTTTAGAAATGAAAAGGCGGGGTAACTTACAAATAAGATCATAAGGGGAGGGAACATACATGAATAAGCGTCCAAATGCGTATGTACTTGCAGGATTAGGGGTTGGAGGAGCTGTGTTATTAGCGGTAAAAAATAAACAGCATCTGAAAAAATGGGCAAGCATGTTCCGGTCAGATGAAAAGGTTCCTGAAAAAGCCGGCCACCCAGATCCATTAGATATCCAAGACAACAAAATGGTCGACGAAGGAGCCATGACATCCGTCCATTATTTTAATGAAGCGAGACAATAATTTGAAAAAACCCGTTTTGAAAGATCAAAACGGGTTTTTCTTGTTTTTCATTTGACGTTATAGCGAATTGGATCGACAATAGTAAAACCGATCAGCCCATTGTGATCAGGTGTCGAGAATTGAAATTCAACGCCTGACAGTTGATAGGTTGAGAGAATTTCCTGATCCGTCAAACGTAAAGAAAGCTCATCCTCATAAACCGGTACGTTCTGCAGGACCTTGGATTCTTCTGCAAATAACTCCAAGCCAGCCACTCGGCCCTCTTTGTCGATATCTACATTGACACATTCATTGACATCTAATTCAATGGTTTCTTTGATTTTCATATGCTCCGCTTGCGGGGTGATATAGATGTAACCGATGTCTATATTTTGTTCATATGTAATCGTTCTTTTCAATGGGGTCACCTGCTTCATTTTAATTTTAACTGTAGCTAATTAACGAGATTTGAAATTATGAATGGGTATCGAAGATAAATTAAAGAATATCAATTATTATAATAAACTAAAATTAAGAACATAGCAGGATGTGCAACGAATGTATATTTGTATATACTTTAAAGGGATAAATTAACTATATTGGAGATGAATTATAAATGGCGGATTTGTATTTTTTTGAAAAAATGTCTGAACTGAGCCATATAGTACTTGTGTTGTGCGCATATGCTTTTTATTGGAGACTTAAGAAAACTAGAAATGAGAGGAAGCTCACTAATTTTGAACTTTTTCTAAAATATTTTATTTTATTTGGAGTATTAACTTGGGGAATCTCATTTGTGGTTTTAACAGTCTCATAATTCTGCGAAAAAAGTCGAATTAGCACTATTTATGTAAAAACAAATTATTTCTACCTTAAAACGAAAACTAAACTAACACTATATGTTATTATCAAAAATAACCATAAAATCAAATTTATGGTTATTTGTTAGGTTATTTTAAGGAAAAGGGGAGTTTATACATTGATGAAAAAATTATTTGTATTCACATTGGCTTTATTACTTTCTATTGCAACAATAGTGCCAGTAGCATCAGCTGAAAATTCAGTAAATCCTGAGGCTGGATTGAAAGGGTTAACAAAAGAACAAATTGAAAAATCTGTAGCTGAAATAGAGTATATCTTTACTAAAATTCTAGTATTTGATGACGAAGCAGGTTATGTTGTTAACGAAAAGGAATTAGAAAAAGCTTCATACCCAGTTTATCAAAAAGAAGGCATGATCGCTTTTGCGAACTATATGAATCAACAAAAAGGTATTGCTACTACACAAAAAAACACTGTTCAACGTTGTCTTGAAGATGCTCTTGGTATAACCAAGGGGGCTTTAAATCAGGTTCAAAAGGCTATTGAAAAAGGTGAATGGTTAAGTGTTCTAGGGTTCCTAACTTTAACTGGAATTGCGGTATCACCTCCTGTATTATTTGGCTTTTTCTTGCTATGTGGTGCACCAACAGCACAAGTTGCTCCACTTGAAAAATAAAAAAACTGTGTTCATTTATTAAAAAAGCAGATGCTTAGCATCTGCTTCAGACCGTAGACAAACCCC
>NZ_LRMO01000019.1:0-164480 GCF_019266135.1 Bacillus sp. F2HM | reverse complement strand
CCAGGTTTTGTCCCGTCTTGATCTTTCGGTTCTTCGGTTGTGCCATCATCTGGCTTTGATTCACCTTCAGCAATTTGTAAATCTTTTAGTGAGATAGAAATCACTGATTTGTAATCACTTTTAATCGATTTTGAATGATAATCTTGCTGGAAATTTCGTCCACCTATGATATATATGGTATCCTCAATCGTTACAGCACTTGAACCTACTCTAGCTTCAGGTAAATTGATCGAGCTTCTTTTCACAGAATTCGTTTTAGCATCATAAAACTGTGTGTATGGTGATAATAGACTGGCTCTGTCATCATACTGACCTCCAGCCATGAACAATTTTCCCTGATATGTTGTAAATGCAGCCCCTAGTTGATAAAACTTTAACTGTGATTTTGTTTGTACCCATTGATTTGTTTCAATGTTGTATTCATACACTTGGGAATTTTTGTGATTACTAACTGTTCTTTCTCCACCTGTAGCATAAATTTTGTTGTCAACGACTTCTGACATAGACAT
Source organism: Bacillus sp. F2HM (assembly GCF_019266135.1). Taxonomy (NCBI): domain Bacteria; kingdom Bacillati; phylum Bacillota; class Bacilli; order Caryophanales; family Bacillaceae; genus Bacillus; species Bacillus sp. F2HM. The sequence goes on along the minus strand of NZ_LRMO01000019.1, from coordinate 163,971 downwards.
ACCAGTAAATTGCTGAGGAAACATTTTTAATTGTAGCCATTTATCTGTTTTTGTATCATAACTATAAAAATTATGTTCTTGATAAGGACTTTTATTCGTTGCAAGAATATAAATCTTATCATTTACAACACTTGCACTTATGTCACCTTTTGTCACAGCATAGTATGGTATATTAATCGGTGTTTTTGCCCATGTATCTAATTCTGCATCATAAATATCAATCGTATTTGTGCTATCTTGATATGCTCCTCCAATGACATATACTTTTTTACCTATCGCCACTGCCGTACTATCTGTTCTTTCTCTAGGCATGTCAGCTTTTGAGCTCCACTCATTTTTGTGAGGATCGTACATGTAGGTATTTTTATTACTATATGCCTTTTCACTACTTCCCCCAAAAACAAAAATCTTCCCATCTACTACTGCGGAACTAGAATGAAGTCTCTCTTCCGGTAAGTCTGCTCGCTTCGTCCACCCATTTGTCTCAACTGCATGAGCTTTTAACGGATGGATTGTGACCATCATTAAAATAGTCAAAAGCACTAAAAATAAACCTTTTTTCATCGTTTCTTTCCTCCATATCTTAAATATCCCCCCTTTTATCGACATATTTGTAATAAAATTTAATTTTTATCATTGTACACCAGAACAAATATCCTCAAATTGCACCTGTTATTTACCCTCACACATACATCACCGGTGTCGATATTTTAATAATCTTTCCGCCGCGACGATAAAACCTTGGGACGCGGCGGCTTAAGGTGGCGATGACTTCGTAGTTGATCGTATTGAGCATTTCGGCGATTTCATCGACAGAAATTTCTCCGCCCTTTTGACGACCATATATGACGACTTCTTCGCCTTGCTTTGCTTTCATTTCTCCTAAACTGATCATGGTCATATCCATTGTGACGCGGCCAGCAATCGGCATTCGTTTTCCTCGGAAAAGCATGAATCCTCGATTGGATAAAGCACGTGAGTACCCATCTGCATAACCGATTGGTATGGTTGCTATCACTTCATCAGGTTTTGCTACATAGGTTGCCCCATAGCTGACGGTTCTTGGCTTTGTCACCATTTCCTTCACGAACGCAATCCTTGCTTTTAAACTGAGAGCGGGCTCTAGCTTAACAGCATCTAAACTCTCAATGTATTGCGAAGGGTACAGTCCATATAGCCCGATGCCGAGCCGAATCATATCTGCGCTAAATTCAGGAAACGCGATAGCAGCCGCTGTATTGTTCATATGTACTGTGGGCAGTGTAATGCCTTGTTTTTTTAAGAAACGAAGAAAATCAATAAAAATGCTGTGCTGCAGCAGTGTGAAATCAGGGTCAGGCTCATCCGCAGTGGAGAAATGCGTAAATATTCCATCCCACCTCAGGTTTTCACTCTTTTCAAGCGCCTCCACCACCTCTAACAGCTCTTCCTTTGTCCGTACACCTAATCGTCCCATCCCTGTGTCAACATTGATATGAATCCCAAGGCGATGCTGACTTTCTTCTTCCGCTAAGATCTCATTTGCTTGAACAATCCAGTCTTCTCGAAGGCCGGATAGGTCAATTCTCCAGGCTGCAGCCCTTTTCACACAGTCGAGCGGGGTAAATCCAAGGACCAGAATCGGTGCTTCAATTTTTGCTCTCCGCAATACAATGCCTTCTTCCAAGCTGGCAACCGCAAGCTCTGTCGCACCGCTTTCTAGTGCCTGCCGCGCTACTTCAACTGAACCGTGTCCATAAGCATTCGCCTTTACGACAGCCATGATCTTACTTTTCCTTGGAATATGCGCTTGAATGGCTTCGATATTTCTTTTAATCGCGTCAAGATTGACCTCGATCCAGACTTCCCTGCAAAGCTTTTGCATGTATGTTTCCTCCAGTCATTTCGATATCAATGTTCGTTTTCGTGTCTAGTCTATCTTTATTCATTTTTGAGAAAAACATTCAACCGCAATGATTGAACCAGCCTTGTCTTGATTGACATAAAAAAAGAAACCACCTCAAATGGTGATTTCTTCTTTATGAACAGGCATTTCATTAATCCGCAGATTTCATCATTGAATCAATTTCATGATAAATCTCTTCCAGATTTTCTCGTTCAGTCAAATACTCGGCAGTGCTCTTACAAACAGGCACATCAAATGTCAGAAAGGTGAGCGTGATCGTTGATGATTCCTGATCATTCATAGTTAATCTCAATTCAAGTGTCGAGATCTCTTCATTATTATCAATCTCAACAGATTGTTCAATCGGCACACCATCTTCTAACATGTCAACTTGTTTCAACTCTTTCAAGGAAAGCTCAGTGACTTCAAACTTGAATTTTCGAGATGAGCCGCCAGGTTGGTGTGTAATAAAGCGCATTACCTTTCGCTCATCATCAATCGCAAAGCCTTTATCAACATTTTGTGAAAAAAGGTATGTGGAAGCCTGAAAACCGTCTTCTTGAAAAAGCATCATCATTTTATCTAATAATATGTTTGGATCATTCTTTTCTTTTTGTCTTTGCAGCCTACCCGCTATCCATAAAATGACCATTGCACCGATGATGCTAAAAACCGTTCCCAGCCCATTACCTACATCTACGAAAATAGTAAAGCCTAAAATAGCAACAATAAAAGCGATTACAATGCCTATGATGAATATCACTCCATGCTCCTCCTGTCATGACCCTCATTGTTATATTGGTTTAATCAAGTATAGCATCTGGATTTTGATCGAAAAAAAATCTACTATAGACTAAACAGATACTATATTCATTTCGCTTTTAAATAGAAAGGATTTTTATGATGAACCTCTACACGACAGACGAAATCATTGATGCTCTTTTTAAAGCCTGGTCCTCTCAATCTAGTTCAAAATGGAGTAAAGACAACCCGGCCAATGGACAATGCGGTGTCACTTCTTTAGTCGTCCATGATCTGTTAGGCGGAAAAATAAACAAAACCGCATTACCCAACGGATGGCACTTTTACAACGTAGTGAATGGAACAAGAATCGACTTTACTTCTTCACAATTCTCTGAGGAAATCGTTTATATGGATGTACCTTCAAATCGAGAAGAAGCATTTGAAGATACGAATGAGGATCAATATCGATATTTAAAGGAACGAGTCCTAAAATATTTAAACATATAATATTCATGAAAACAGACCATAAGAGGTCTGTTTTCATTGCAGTTTGATAAAGTGTTTAAAAGATAGGCAGTAAGAATTCACACACCTTATCTTCGCCTTCTTCTTCTTTATATCTCTCCATTATAGGTGCCTGACGCATGTTTAATCGATTGTTTTGGATCATTTGAGGCAATTGTCTCCAAAACAAATTCACTTTTTCAGTTGTATGTGTCACCGTAAACACAGCATACTTTCCTCCTTCAAAATGGCCAGTCTGAACCATTTGATCTTTTGAGAAATCTCTATTTGTCATAAGCATGAGGTCGTATCTGCATTTTTCTGATGGAATTTTTCCAGGATCATCTTGAGGAACACCATATATGCCATATTCCTTTAATTCATCATTTAAATGATGTTGCTTCATCCATTTTTTAAATCTCTTCATCATCTCAAAATTCTCTTTGCTGCCATATGATCCGATATTTCTCATATACACCATTTTCATATTCGTTAACATTTCAATTTTGTAATTCATGATTTCCCTCCAACTCGTATTGGAAGACTGGCCAATCATTCCTTACAAACAACGGTAACATCCTTTAAAATAGAATGCAGTAGGATATTAAAAATAATGTAGTGTATGATGGAAAATACATATGGAGGATTTGCGATCTAGCTCATACATGAAGTAATCTCATTTTCTCCATTAAATATCAATTTTTTTAAATAAAAAAGAACGGACTATAGCCGCTCACTTGTTATTGATTTTCCTTTGAAGATTTAGCACCGAGAAAGACGCCAATTAAATAGATGATTGTTCCAAAAAACAAACCATTTAACAAACTGATAAACAACATCTTACAAACCAGGCCAACATAGTAAGACGCTGGCGTCCCTGGAAACACAGCCATATTGAACAGGCTAATCATAAAGGTTAAAGCAAAGGATATAATGAAAATCCTTCGAAATAATGTTGATTTTAACATTGTCACTTTACTTCCTCCTCAATATCTTTTCTATGGAAAAAATATTCTTTATTCATAGCATATATTCCGTCTTAAAATAAAAAGCCCTTAAGGGGCTTTTTATTTAAGCAGTATAACCGATACTTGCAGTATGACCTCTCCTAGCTTCATCATGACTTGCTGTCACTTCAGATGTAAAATAACCAACAACACTGATAACGCTGATCATCACGAATACAACTGATAACGTTTTAAATTTCATACTGACAGTCCCCCCGCTTCACTTGAGTTTGGAAATAAAGAATTTTCTCATAAAAAAGCATCGCATTGTCTTTATCTCCCATTTCATTATAATATTTTGCAGCGTCTTTTGCTAAATCTTCTAGATCAGGATACATTGACTTTATTTCTAGCAATTCCATTATTTTTTCCAACTGCTCAAAATTGTTCTCAACGTATAGTGATCTTAAAAATTTGAATATCAATAACAGCACATGGTCTTTCAGTTTTTCAGATAGTTCTATACCGTTATTTAAAGCATATATACCTAAATCCTGTTCTTTCTTTTTGAAGTAGGCTTTTGACAACATAATGAGTGGGTCTAAGATTCTATTTAAATGCTCGTATCCCTGTTCTCTAAATGCTCGAATTGAGTCATTAAAATGAATAATTGCTTGTGCTATTTCTTTATTATGAAAATAACTCAACCCTAAATTATAGAGTGCTGATCCTTTTAATCGTTTTGTTGAGTTGTCGGCGGCTTTTTCTAGTGCGTGTTGAAAATGGGGTATTGCTTTTTCGGGGCAGCCCATATCTATATAGTTTAACCCGATCACAAAAGAACATTGTATTTCTCTTACAGTGTATGTATCTTTTTCTCGATAACATTGTATCGCCTGTGCGATATGGTGCATGGACATGTGGGTTTGTTTCATGTGGTAATAGATTTCAGCCATCTTGTAATTGAACTCGGCCCGTTCAATATCGTCGCTGACAAGAGACAGCTTTTTTTCTGCCCGTTTATAGAAGGTAATTGCATTTAGGTATTCATAGTTTTCAAATTCATACATGCCGTAGAAAAAATTGAAGTAATACTCGAGCAATCCTGTTAATTTCTCTTGGTCCCTTTTGATCTTCATTGCGAGCTCCTTGAAGTTGGCCCGCTCTTTCCCATTTTCTAAAGGATTCAAGTAATCAAGCATTAATTTATGTCTGAACTCCATGAGTGAGAAATACAATAATAAATCTTGATTTTCTTCCATATGATCAAGCATTGATTTGATTTCCTCTTTATATGCTTCGGCGTCCGGTACGTTAAATCTTTGAATATGATAATACCATTCATTGATTTTCAAACCGACGTGAGAAGAAAGCACTTTCTCCATCAGCCCTTACCCCTTCCTCTATTTTCCCTATAATGACATATATTATCATTTTATGAACCATTCGACACCGAAAAGAAACCGCAAAAAAGCCCTATAAAGGGCCCGTGAATGATAAGATAAAAAGACTTCTATTCATAAATAAGCACCCAGTATTCCGCCCCAGGTTCTCCTTCTTCTACAACAGCCTTCCAGCCTCTTTTTTGATAAAAAGATAAAGCTTTGTGATTTTCGGAGACACATTTGAGGGTGACCGGTGTTCCCAAAACTTTTATCGCTTGTTTGAGCAGCAGATCGCCAGCCCCTTGACCAGCAGCTTCTGGATGTACAAACAAGAGATGAATAAAACGATCTGGTACATATAGAGAAATGAATCCAAGGATTTTATTGTTCTCCTCAGCTAAGAAAATTTGCTCTTCCTGCGTATCTTGATCAAAATCTTGCAGATTGAGTTCTTCTGTATTGAGCCAGTGAAAGCTCTGGCGCCGTGATTCTAAATAGATTTGTCTTAATTGTGGATAATCGATCGTTTTTGCTTCTCGAATGAGCAATAGAATTCCCCCGTTTTTATTGAAATGTGAAGCAGCATTATTTAACTCGACACTTCTCCTTCTTTTCTACCAAGTTTCATAGATAACTGAACGCCAATCATTAACGAGACGATGACAAGCATTGCCACAATGGAAGCATCAAAATGTCCGCTTAGATCGAAAACCAAGCCAATGAAAAACGGACCGAATCCACCCACAATGTACCCGCCCATCTGCGACATCGCAGACCAGGTTCCGGCTTCCTCCGGAGTACTCGTCTCCATAATCGGGAGCATAAGCGCTAAAGGGAATAATCCACCTGCACCCATACCTAGGAAAATGACGGCTGGCAAGATCGGCATTGGCAGAAGAAGAAAGATAAGGCCAATGAGTTCAGACAGACTGCATAAGATGAGAAATAATTTCGGTTTTCCTAATCGAGTAACGACCGCTGGAACGAGTAGTGCCACCGGTATCTGAATGAGTGTAAATATGGTCAAGAGCATTGCAGCATATTGCGGACTGTTGCCAAAGCTAAGAGCAATCGGTGAAATCCATGCCGTCAAAGAATAAAACATACTGGACATAAAGCCAAAGAACAAGGTGAATTGAATGGCCTTTTTGTTTCTCAACGGCAATTTTAACGGCAACGTTACATGATCACTCTGCTCATTTTTGCGAACTAAACCTATCCATAGAATAAGGGCAATCACCCCTAGAATAGCCCAGCAGGACAATGCAAATGGAAGGTGATGCTGACTGCGCAGATAAATTGGAATGGTGAAGCCGGAAGCGAGCGCTGCACCAATCGTCATCGAAATTGAATACACACTGACGATACCAGGATTTCTCGGGAAATATTTTTTAATGAAACTAGACAATAAAGGACCTGCGAAGCTAATCCCTACCCCTCCAGCAAACGCAGTCATGAGCAGGATAGCAACCGATTGGCTAGTACCACGCAGTGCAGTGGCAATCGTGATCAGAAGAATCGAGAAAAACAGCGTTCTCTCTAAACCAAAACGCCGGCTGAGTATCGTTGCAACGGGAGCAAATATTCCCATACAAAGGACAGGCAAAGTGGTCAAAAGACTTGCTGTCAGTGCGTTTACGCCAAGCTCTGATTGGATCATGCTCATCATGGAAGCCACGGACGTAATGATCGGACGTAAGTTTAAAGCGGCTAAAAATAAAGCGGCTAAATAATATATTTTTTTCATCAATACCCTTCTTTCTCTCTCATCTTGTTAAGGTTACTTTGAGTATAAATCTGCCGCATTCATTGATCAATACAATAAATCGTATTATGATGATAGGAAAAGACTATCATTTATGAAAGGTGGACATATGGATACCCGGCATATTACCTATTTTATGGCTGTATTCAACCATTTGCATTTTACAAAAGCCGCTGAGCAGCTAGGCATATCACAGCCTACACTTAGCCAGCAAATTCGACTGCTTGAAGCAGAAGTTGGGATGCCGCTCTTTGATCGAATCGGCAAAAAGGTCGTTGCTACCGAAGCCGGTTCGCTGCTTTATCAATATGGCATGAAAATGCTTCAAGCTGAAAGAGATGCAAAAAATGCGATGAAAGAACTATTATCGGAAAAACGAGGAACCGTTCGTCTCGCAGTTCTCCCATCAGATCTTGATTTTCAGCTGGTGCCACTTTTTGTAGAATTTAAAACACTTTATCCAGAAACTAATCTGAAGGCATATTCAAATATCTTTGTTCGTGAAGAAGTTCTTTCGCATAAAGTGGATCTCGGCATCGGACTGCGAGGGCCTGCGGATAAGCGTCTCGTTCAAATTCCACTTGGAAGTGAGCCTTACGAATTATTTGTTCATTCAGAAAGTGATTTGGCTCAAAAGAGCGAAGTGTCATTAAAAGAGCTGACTCACCATGCGTTGGTCATGTATCCGAAGGGATATCTAGGAAGGGATTTAGTAGATGACGTATGTAAAGAACAGGGTGTTGAACTGGACACTGCCATGGAGGTTGGGTCCGCGTTTTCGCTATTGCAGCTGGTTGAAGCCGGGATCGGTGCAACCATTCAGCCAAGAGGATTACTAAAACAACATTCGACGTGGCCTAATATTGTTTCGATTCCTATTGCTGATCCAGCACCTGTCCGGCACTTGGAATTAATTTATTATGCAGATCGATTTGTCAGCAAAGCACAGCAGCAGCTATCTGAATGGCTGATAGACTTTTTCAAATCAAGAACAAATTAAAAAGTGAGGTTAACACATGAAGAATGCAAACAACATATTTACAAGAACAAACCGAGTTGTTATTCGCCAATTCGATAGACAGGATATTGAAGCGTTTTATCAATACCGAGCAAATCCCACAATTGCAATATTTCAATCCTGGGAAAACTACACATACGAAGATGCTGAATCATTTGTTCAACATCAATATCGAGTTCATTTATAAAAAAGGAAAATCCAAATCCGTTTTCATTGATCAACTCAAACAGTTTTTCATGAATTAGATTAAAAAAAGCCCTTTTCAGGGTCTTTTTTTGGATTCGGTCTGATTGATTAGCTTTCGTTTGCCAACATGTATGCTGCAGTTTCATGCATATCTTTCAATCCTGATCTCTGTGCGTACTCGGCCACAGTGATCGCACTTGTCGTCAGAAGTTCTATTATATGTTCATCCATTCCTGGCCAAGTTCTCCCGCCTGCTTTTTCATACGCATGGATAAGTTTTGTTAATCCTTCTTTCCCAAAGAGAAGTTGATGCGACAAAAAATCTGCAGATACATCACCAACCCCCACTTCAGACCAATCAATCACACCCGTCACACATTGATTTTCATCAATCAGAATGTGGCCAGGATGCAAATCTCCATGCTTCACTCCCACAAAAGGCGGCCATAAAGAATCTTTAGCTAGCCATTCTTGCCAGCGCTCCCATAAACCGCTGTTAATGGTGTATTGCGATTTGACACGTTCCATTCGCTGTTTCATTGATCCTCTTAATTCATGAGCACTGAGCATCTCCACACCGATCGTTTTAAAAGGCTGTTGATCTAAAGAATGTACATTCGCTAGAACTCTTCCTAATGATTCATAATAAGCTTGCGGTACTTTCGTTTGGTCAAAACTCCACACATATGATTGCTTCTCCACATCAATACTAGCCGCCGGTACCCCCTCTAATTGTTTATAAGCAATCAGACTTTCTGTAAAGATAGACCACTGAGGGACCTGAAATTGAACCTGTTTTCTAATATGATCTAATGTCTTTTTTTCTTGTAAGGTATGTTTCATTGATTCTGGTCTGCGAGGCACTCTTAATATCCATTGATCACCATGTAAATCTTCGACATGCGCGACACGAAAATCAACACCTGATTCATTTATTTTAATGGTATTCTCTGAAATGTCTAATCCGTGATGATTGGCTAACTGCTTTAATTCTAGTCTATTCATATTCATTCCTCCAATTGCTCATTTAGTCATGATCAATAGGCATCAAGAATATCATCACAAAAAACCACAAAAGGCTACTTTATGTGGTCAGAGTAAACAAAGCTAGACTTATGCCATTCTTTGTATTATAAAAACATACAAAAAAGACAGAACAATTATCTGCCTGTCTTCTAGTGAAATTGCATACTTTCCCGCTGAAGATCATTAAAAATGTGCAGACTACCCCGTTTACTCCGTTTGATGAAAACAGAGCCTTTGAACATATGAAATTACTGATTGTTCAAAGTTTGCTGGCGTAATCTTCCTGCATGCATCATCTTTAACCATCCTCCTCTTTATCATATAAAGTTACTATACTTTATTTAAATATGACTTTCAATAAGATTACAAAAAGAAGCCCTTTTCAGGGGCTTTTATTCTTTCACTATCGTTTTTTCACTGGATGAATGTCTTCTCCCAAAAAAGCGGTATTAGGCTCACCACTATTTTCTAGGAACTCCGCTCTTTCTTTCAGCTCTTGATTGATAAGGTCATTTCTTGGCATATCCGGGTTTAACAGAAGGATGGAGTGAATCGTTGTCGCTGCTTCATATAAAACATGTTGATCTTTTATCTGTTTGATGCATTGTTTCATACGATCGAAAAACCATTCAATCTCTTCAATTTCTTCCATCGGATAATGTGCCATTTTAAAGAGATTCTGCTGACGAAGGTCTTGTCTCTCAAAAATTTGTTCAAGCTCTTCTTTACTGACATACAAATCCGAGGATTCCTCATCAATCTCTACTACCTCGACCATCACATCTTCAGCTGTATATAACTGCTCAATAAAATCATCGAAAGTATCCGCCAGCTTAAAATTGACTCCCATTTCTAAATCAAAATAGTGGATAGGGGGGTGTTCCTTCGTTTTTCGATAATCCATTGCGATCCATGTATCTTCCTCTCCGCTGATGATCACAAGTCCCTCCGGCAGCTCCAATTCATCACTTAACTGAAGACTATTCATGATGCCATCATCTTTGGCGATTCCTCTTAAATGGTCAAATTGAACATGATCCTCAGCCCATGAATTCGGCTGTTCCGTTGGGAAAGCATTACGAACTGTAAAACCACCGTTCCATTCTAAAATGAGCTTTTTATATGTATCAGGTAAAGTGACACCAAGTCTTCCCTCTGCTTCACGAATTTGTTCCTCATCTATCTTTTCTAACGTGAAAGGACTCTCTTCTTCTTTCTCCCAGAAAGGTTTCAAAGTGGATGCCTCCCTATATCTATTGAGGTTAGTATAACATTGACCAACTGTTCATTTGCTCATTCTACTTCATAAAAAAACAGACTATTAAAGTCTGTTTTAATCTTGTCTATACGTTTTCAGAGGTTGTATTTCGATCAATCATAGTCGTGTTTCGATTTGATTTTTGATGTTCCTCCATAGTTGTATTCCGAATTGATTTTGTTTCAATGAGTTTCAAAGTTTCTGCTGTTGAAACACTTAACAATACAATGGATACAATGACTAGTAATTTTTTAATAATCATACAGACACTCCCCTTTTTGAATATCATTTTGAGCTTTAAGAGCCTTTCTATAATATTCGACAGCTTTTTCAAAGTCCCCCTTTTTTTCAGAAGATAATCCTATACTTTGAGCAAATGCCTCGACATAGACATATAGTTGCTTTTCCTCAAAATAATCTAGCACTTCTTGAATTGCTTTCTCATTAGCATCTATATAAATCGCTTTTAAAGCTTTAAATAACATCAAACACAACGAATCATTTATCTCTAAGGAGCACTTAAGACCATCTTCTACGAGTGGAGCGGCTTCATCATGTTGACTAGACTTATACAACGACCAGCTTAAACTAAATAGGGTGATTGGTTTTATTTCAATACTTCGTGGTGTAATAATGTCTAAAACTTCTCTGTAGCGTATGATTGCTTCAGTGTACTTTTGTTGTCGATCATATGTATTCGCTATGTTCAATAGAATTTTAGCAATTAACATATTATCGGCGAGCTCTTCTGCTATAGAAAAAGCTGTATTTAGATGCTTTAATGACTTGTCATATCGCTTGAAATCATCATAATTTCCTGCAATAACAATCAAGCTTTGTATTTGGCGAACTTTATATTGTTCATGCTGCTTATAGATGTCTAAGGCTTTTATAATATGATGCATAGAAACATGCGTTTGTTTCATTATATAGTAGGCTTCAGCCACCTTGAAGTGAAACTCCGCTTGCTCAATATCATCGACCACCAATGCGAGCTGCCTTTCAGCGATCTTATAATATTGGATAGCCTGTATGTATTCTTTCTTACTAAACTCATGCATTCCTCTAAAAAAAGCATTATAGAATTGCAGCATACCAGAAAGTTGATGATTTGAATTTTCGATTTTATCAACCAAATCAGAAACAGAAGGCGATCGTTTTTCTGAAGGTTTAATATAATCGAGCATAAGCTGATGTCGAAAACACATCAATTGATAGTAAATGAGCAGGTCTTGATCCTCTTCCATTCGCTCAATTTCTCGTTCTACCTCAGCTTTCAAAATCTCTGCATCAGGTACACTGAATTGCCGAATCATTTTATACCATTCATTTATTTTCACACCTACATGTGAAGAAAGAACTTTCTCCATCCCTTATTCCCCTTCCACTAATTTCCCTTATATTACATTTATTATCACATGTATAAGTTTTCAAGGCACCGAAAAGAAACCGCAAAAAGAACAGTTGAGTAACCGTGATTTTTCATATTTCTTTTCACAACAGAAAAAGCAGACTCTGCAAAAGTCTGCTTTTTTCTAAAAATCAAATGACTACACCTTTTGAAAATTAAGTATACAATGAATCATTTAACCACTCTTCACAATGTTCTATAAGCCACCTCAAATATTCCACATATTGACCGGCATGATAGCCGTCACAAACAGCATGATGTACTTGAATGGCGACTGGCAAGATAATTTTCTCTTCTTCCACCTTAAATTTCCCTAACGTAAATATCGGCAATAAATAAGTTTCATCTGTAGATACATTAAGGTTAAAAGAAGTAAAATCAATCCAAGGCAGGCTTGAAATATTGAACATATTTTCTGGCATATGAGGTTTCGGAAATAGTTTGTTACTTTCGCTATAAGCTTCAATATCAGCTACACAGCTTTTATAAAACCGAGCAAAATTTTCGTCATAAGGCGTCCAAATACTTGAAAATGTCTTTGTTTCTTTATTTAGAATCGTATAACTAGGGTGGAGAAGATCCCAGTGACCAAGTTCATCGTTCACTAGATCCATCCGAAACTCCGGTATTTTTTGCACAGCCCTTGCTAACAAATAAATTTGCACAGGATATACTTTTAGCTTTTTTTCTTTTAATATTGAATGCAATTTCGTGATGTCTAGATTGATCACCAGGCTATATGAGCATCGGGTTACCTTCATATAATGATGAAAGTGCTCTTTTCTCGGATAATTTTCATCTATTTGTTTAAACATTTTTATCTCCTCCTGAATGTAATTTCATGTATTCAGGAGGAGACTTTATCTGTTTTCACCACCACAATCATCCTTTCAAGAGATATGTCATGTTTTTGTCCATTCAAAGTCTACCATGAGTTTTTCCTACGATAAAGTCTTCAGCAACTCTTCGTAAGTCATCTTGCCTAACGTGAACTTTTCTAGTGCTATATATGTTTTCTCCGCTGTGGTATTCATTCTATTATGACATTCATTCACTAACTCATGTTCATTTGGTAATGGTTCATGTATATGTTCTTTTTTTCGAAATGCTTCATAATATCTTATACCAAATATTCTCTGAGACATCGCATTGATGTGAATTCCGTCCGGATTAGGTATAAGGCCTTTCGCAGTAACATAATAACAATTTTCATGATGATGTGCATATTTTTGTAGTTTCTCATTTATCAGTTGATATTCCACACACCCTGCGCCAAATGCTGACTTTCCCAAGAAATCACCCAAACCTCCTATCACAAGTGGAATGTTAGGTACAGATAACTCAGTTCTTAGTTCATGAAATAATCTAAGTATTTTTTCATCGTATTCTTTGTATTTCCCATCTTGGCTGTCACTTTCTCCTTGATGCCATAATATTCCTACCAATTCGCTATTTTCCTTTGCAAATTTAGCTTCACTTATAGCATGACGAAATAATGCTCCATCCGGCGGCCACTCATCAATTGAACTGCCTCCCTCTGCACAAGGAATCAGGCCAATCTTCTCTCCTTCATGATCCTTACACCAAGACTCCGCAAAGGAAGCCGCTAGTCCTACGCCAGCTACCGGCCTATCAAAATGAATGGGCTCAGTCATCATTTGCCATCTACCATTTCGCAGCATCATGATTCTTTCATTATAAATCGGAGGCACTTCATGTTTGAAGCCGCGCCCCGCCATATTTGATTGTCCAATTAGTAAAAATGACTTCATATCTTCCTCCCCCTCGATAAATGGTTTATCAAATATCTATTTACCTGAACGTTATCATTTTACCCTTCTTTATTTTTCATATTTGTCTATTTTTGTCGAAATGATAGTAAACAGGAATTACTTAGTGTAAGATCCTTATGCATCTATCAATCAGGAGGATCTACTATGAAGAAATATTTTGTATTATGTTTTACATGTTTATTATTGTTAACAGCTTGTAGCAATGCAGCATCTACTAAAAAACAGCTCACCACAGACAACGTGATTGAAGCTTTCAAAAGTGCTGGGCTTGAAGCAGAAAAACCAACTGATCTTGAACAAAAAGAGTTTGGAAATATAAGAGAAGAAGGAAAAAGGATTCTCATTCCTTCTTTAGGCGAAAATGCTGGCGGAAGGATTTTTAAATTTGGAAATGAAACTGACCTTAACCAAGCCAAATCTTATTATGATGAGTTAGGAAATGCTGGATCTATGTTCTTCTCTCACACATATTCAAAAGGGAACTTCCTGCTTCAAATGAACGGAGAAATGAAGGATTCTGAGTTTGAAAAATATAAGAAAGTAATGGATGAGGAAATAAAATAGTTTCATATTTTTTTACCGATTGCTTCTTTAATCTTTAACAGAGAAGAGTTCTTTACGATGGTCTCTAATTCAGCTGGATCGAACCGTCATCTCTACCCTGTCAAGGTGAATGACCTCATCCGAAGCAAACAGACCTTCCTTGAAAAAAACTGATTTAATAAGGTTCTATGATGAGCCTTTCTGATAAAAAATGTGCATTTCTGAAGAAAACTGAAAGGGTTCGTCCCCAATCCGTCCCCATAAAAAACAGACCATGCAGGGTCTGTTTTAATTTTGCCTATACGTTTTGAGAAGTTGTGTTTCGATCAGCTGCAATACTGTGCATTCCTGAATATTGGCTTACGTTAAGCTTGTGAAAAAATCATATTCATGTATAATACAATTGATGTATGATACATCAATTGTAGGAGGATGACCTTTTTGAAAAGAGAAGATGCCTTAAAACTAAGAACAGATATTAAGAAAATGATTATAATCACTGGGGTTTTTGAATCTCAAAATTTGCCCAATGGACCATTTGAAAAACCTCTACCAACTTCTCAAATGATGGCGCTAGAGGAACTAGAGGTGGAAAAATTAACTGTTTGGCAACTATCCAATAAACTTAGATTAGAGACTTCAACTGTAAGTAGATTGGTAGATAAGTTAGTAAAAATGGGGCTTGTTTATCGTGAAGTAAATGAAAAAAACAGAAGAGAACTTTTTCTGCACCTCACAGAAAAAGGACACATTACTGTTAATCGCTTAAGAGAGCAATCCCTTACATTTTATCAACGTATCCTCAATAATTTATCAGAATCAGAACAAAAAATAGTTGTGGATGGTTTTGAATTATTTATTGATTCTATTTCTAAGTCTTTTGATTAGAGTGAGGTAAATCATAACCTTTGGAGGATAAAATGAGTTTGGATTTTGAACGTCCTATTATTGAACTAAAAGAGAAATTTGATGAATTAAAGAAAATGATGAAAGAAAGTAATGTAGATTTATCGTCAGAAATTCATTTATTAGAAAAACGTTTAAATAAAATGCAAGATGAAATTTATTCTAATCTTACAGCTTTTCAACGAGTTCAAATTGCAAGACTACGTAACCGGCCCACGACATTGGATTATATACCTTTATTGTTTACAAACTTTTTCGAACTTCATGGTGATCGATTATATGGTGATGATAAAGCAATGATAGGTGGTATTGCAAAATTTAAAGGAATGCCCGTTACGGTTATTGGTCATCAAAGAGGTAGAAGTACAAAGGAAAATATAGAAAGAAATTTTGGAATGGCTCATCCAGAAGGATATAGAAAAGCGCTAAGACTTATGAAACAAGCTGATAAATTTAATCGCCCTATTATTACATTTATTGATACAATAGGTGCCTATCCAGGGAAAGGGTCTGAAGAACGTGGAATTTCTGAAGCGATAGCTCGAAATCTATTTGAAATGGCTACGCTTAAAGTGCCAATTGTTTGTATTGTAATTGGAGAGGCATCAAGTGGTGGAGCTCTTGGCATTAGTGTCGGTAACCATATCCATATGTTAGAGTATTCATGGTACTCGGTAATTTCGCCAGAAGGAGCAGCATCTATCCTATGGAAGGACGCTAAGTATGCTCCAGAAGCTGCTGAACATATGAAAATTTCAGCAAAAGATTTAAAACAGTTAGGAATGATTGATGAAATCATCCCTGAAATGCAAGGTGGAGCACAAAATGATATAAAATCACAGGCACAAATGATTAAATCTGTGATCGAATCATCTCTAAAAAAATTGATACCATTATCCTCAGAAGAGCTTATACAACAGCGATATGAAAAGTATAGACAAATAGAGAATTATAAATGAAAATATTATTACATTTAGGAGGATTCTCGCAAAAAATACTAAATATTTTGTAAGAATCCTCTTAAACTGGATATGCTGATACTATTAAAAGATGTGTGATTAGTATGGAAAGGAAAATTTGTTCAACGGATTATCTTCCATCAATACTTTGAAACGTCGTTATCCCCCTACGAGATGGCGGGCCAAGCCGTCATATATCCCCATACTTTGTTTCTGGTTCTTTTATTGTCTAATGACTCTTTCACATCAAAATTACCTATTTCAACAACCACGATTCATAATGGTCGCACTCCTTAAATACTATTCAAAAAAGAGCTGGACATGCTAGGGCTAAAACACCCTCAGATAGGATTACTCTACCTTTTTTAAGGAAGAATTTAATTGTTTTTCTAAATTAATCTGTCCCATCTTAGGGAATGAACTATAAATTCTTTATGTTATAATTCAATATCAGTTTAAAAATGCCTTTTTTGAACTTTAACAGACGATCCAGATTACATCACAAAAAGCTTTTATAATACGTATTTTTAGGAGGTTAACATTAGTGGACAGTTCCCTCAATGAAATAAAGCTTATCATTCCAACAGGATGTGACAATGCTCCCAGGAAGCAAATAGTCATTGATTTTACAGTAGCTATATTAACGCGGCAGACTGAAGTTATTAAGGAATTTGCGGATGAATCTATTATCTGGTATCAGTTAAAGGATAATACAAAGCTTGAAGGGCGAAATGCCTTAATCTCCACTTTGTACAAAGAGGACAGAGAAATCGTTGGCAACCTTGAAATTTACCAAGTAATAACACACGGGAAATTTGCTTCAATAAATGGTGTGATGTTATTAGCGAATGGTTTAAAAATTGATTTCTGTGATGTATATATTTTTAGTAGTGCTGCAAAGTCTGGAAAGATAAAGGAAATAAAATCATACAGGATTTAAACGTTACTGGTCTATTTATTAGGTGACTCAAAAGGCGTTGCGATACAAATTTCATACGTTTTCATGAAGAAAGATAAAAACAAAAAACTGCTACACAAGGGTTTCAACGATGATTCCGACTGGGCTCGAACCAGCGACCTCTACCCTGTCAAGGTGAATGACCTCATCCGAAGCAAACAGACCTTTCTTGAAAAGACTGATTTATGATGAGCTATTCTGATAAAAAATGTGCATTTCTGAAGAAAACTGAAAGGGTTCGTCCCCAATCCGTCCCCATAAAAAAACAGACCCTTAAAGGTCTGTTTTAATTTAATTCATATCTAATGAGAAGCCTTCATCTGCACATAACTTTGTATTTCAGTTTTTCCCACATATGCTTTAAATAGTGCTGTCTATCCTCTGCCCTTTTATTGGTTACACGTTGAGCAATTCTAGATTCTACCCTTTCCCTTGTATAGAGAATTGCTCAAATTAATCTGATAACGTATTTAATCAGTGTGTGCGATAGCCTTGACTTCAATCAATTGCTCTGGGAAAGCCAGATATGTCACACCAATGAGACTGCCAGCTGGTCGGTGTTGACCTAAGTATTCCTTGAATAGATCTATGACTGTTTCGGAGTGTTCTTGTGGATTTGTTAGAAAAATTTCAACATATGCAATGTTGGATTTCGTAGCTCCCAATTCCACCAATACCCGATCAAGGTTCTCAAATGTTTGCAGAGTCTGAGCTTCAATATTCTCCTTACCAACGAACATACCATTTTTATCGTATGAAAACTGACCTGAAATGTAGATTGTTCCTTTAACGCTATATCCTTGGGTAATACCGTGATCCCATAGATTGTGATTGTAGGTTTTAATATTAGTCATCGTTTTCTCTCCTTTATTTCAAAGTAAAGTAAGTATAAAATGAATATAAATAAAAAAATAGTACGCACTATTTAGATAGCTACTATCAGAAAGGATAGTGTCAATATGAGTATGGCTGATTATAGAAAAACGGGTAATATCCAAGAGACACCTTTTGGATATACATTATCAGTTATAGGAGGCAAATGGAAAATGCTAATTCTGTATCTCCTTTCGGAAAATCAACCCGTTCGCTTTAATGATATGAAAAGGAGACTTGGAACGATTACCTTTAAAACATTGAGTGCACAACTTAAAGATTTGGAGGCAGATGGGATGATTATACGAAAGGAATATCCACAAATCCCCCCTAAAGTGGAATACAGTCTTACAGATAAGGCAGAAACACTTTTACCAATTTTAGAACAGTTATGTGATTGGGGAGAGAAAAATCGAAGTAATTAAATTCTTTTTGTATAGATAATTCAAGTATTGACTATGAAGGGCAATGGAGCTATAGAGAACTTCTAATCTAATGAATACTATAGGAATGAATAGCCCCTATCTATCTTGTCTATACGTTTTGAAATGTTGTATTTCCGTTAACTGTTTCTATTGAAAAAAGCCGTCCCTTTGGACGGCAAAATGATATTCATTTTATTTCATGCTTCCCCAGATAGATCTTTCACCAGTATGGCCTGTCTTTGCATGCTCAAAGCTTATTAAAGGAAACTTGTTTGCATAGCAATTTGTTCTCCTTGATTTACTATAAGTGGATCTTTATTTTTTTCTAAAAATTTAACAATTTGATACAGAACCTCACTAATTTTTTCGTTAATCGGCATATTTTGATTTAATAAGAAAATGCAGAGAATCGTATCAGCTACTTGATAAAGCGCATCTTCATCTTTTGTTTTTTCAATATGATATTGCATCTTTTTAAAAAACCATTCAATTTCGTTCAAATCAACCATCGGGTAATATTGAATTTTATACAGATTACCTTCATCAAGGACGTCCAATTCAAATATGGCTTCAAGTTCTTCTTTACTTAAATGAGCTTCAGGAAGCTCATATTCAGCCTCTACTGCTTCCTCATCAATAGCGTACTCAGCTGTATAAAGCCCCTCAATGAATTCATCAAAGGAATCTGCTAATTTAAAGTCTTCTTCCATCTCAACATCAAAATAATGAATTGCAGGATTCTTTTTCGTTTTTCTATCATCCATTGCTACCCAAGTATGTCCATCCCCGCTAATCAAAACAAGCCCTTCTGGAAGCTCCCACTCTTTTATTAAGTAGCCACTATCCATAATTCCTTCACCTTCTGCAATTCCTAAAAGATGATTAAATTGAATATGATCCTCAGCCCATTAATTAGAGTGAGTGGTTGAAAAAGCATTATGAACTATATAACCACCATTCTGTTCTAATATGAGCTTTTTATATGTATCTGGCAAAGTGACTCCTAGTTTCTTTTCAGCCTTAGCTACTTCTTCTGCGGTGATCTTTTTTAACGTATAGTAACCTTCATCGTCTATTTCCCAAAAAGATTTCAAAGTTTATTTCCTCCTAGTGTCATTTAACAAAACACCTTTCACGAACTTATATTCTATTAAATTGTTTTTGGTGGTGATTGTATGTCTTATCTTGAGTGAAAGATTTATTGAATTATTTATAATATGAGTCGCTTTCGTAAGAATCCAACAATTGATGACCTGAAAAGAAAAACAGGTAAAGACAAGAAGATCGTTAGGCAATCAGTCAAAAACCTCCTGCCAACTGAGAAACAATCTGGCGGATAAAGTTCGTCCCCACCCAAAAGAAACAGAACAAATATTCGTTTTCAGAAAAACAAAAAACCCTTGCTAGGCAAGGGTTTAAACGATGATTCCGACTGGGCTCGAACCAGCGACCTCTACCCTGTCAAGGTAGCGCTCTCCCAGCTGAGCTACGGAATCGGGTTATGTATCAGTTCTGGGCTTTCTGTTACTGACAGTCTCTATTATATAACCATAATAATAAAGCGTCAATGGTTTTGTTTAAAAAAGGTCAAAAAGCCGGCGGCCGTGCCGGCTTTTTTCTCTCCTTCTTTATGATTGGTTCACAAGAACTGGCTTTAACTGATCAAGTGCTTGTTTGAAGTCGCGTTTGAGATCTTCTCCGTTTTCAACTCCGACACTTAAACGAAGCAGCCCATCTGTAATCCCTCTTTTTTCTCTTTCTTCTTTTGGCATAGCCGCATGTGACATTTTGGCTGGGTACGACAGAATGGATTCGACGGCGCCGAGGCTGACGGCGAATACAGGTAATGTGACAGCGTCCACCAATTCTTTGACTGCCGCTTGGTTTTCTAGTTCAAATGAGAGAACCGCTCCTGCTCCGCTTGCTTGCTTGCGCTGAATATCTGCCCCAGGATGATCGTCTAAGCCTGGATAGTATACTTTTTTCACCGCAGGATGTTCTTTGAGGAATGTAGCGAGTTCAAATGCCGTTTGGCTTGCTTTTTCTAATCTCACCTGAAGGGTTTTTAACCCCCTTAACACAAGCCAGCAATCCTGCACGCCAAGGACCGCTCCGAAAGAGTTTTGCAGCGAATAGAGTTCGTCTCCGAGCTTCTCATCTTTCACCACAGCTAAGCCTGACAGCACATCACTATGACCGCTTAAAAATTTCGTTGCGCTGTGCAGAACAACGTCAACACCAAGGTCCAGCGGACGCTGAAGCGCAGGTGTTAAAAACGTATTATCTAAGAACGTCAGACAGCCATGCTCTTTCGCAATCTGTACGACACCTTTAATATCTGTAATGCCTAGTGTTGGATTTGACGGTGTTTCCATGTAAATGACCTTTGTATTCGATTGAATGCCTCTTTTGACTTCATTCAAATCGGTCATGTCCACGAAGGTATGCTCAATTCCAAATCTTGAAAGAACTTGGGTGATCATTCGGAAAGTCCCGCCGTACACATCTCTTGTGACAAGGACGTGATCTCCCTTTGATAATAGAAGAAAAGCGGTCGAAATGGCTGCCATGCCTGATGCAAAGGCAAGCCCTCTCGTTCCTCCTTCCAGCGCTGCAATCGTATCCTCTAATGCTTGACGTGTCGGAGTTCCCGATCTGGAGTAGTCATATTGGCCAAATTCATCGAAGCTGCTTTGATGAAATGTGGATGCATGCTGAATGGGTACACTGACTGCACCTGTTGAACGGTCTGTTTTAAACGCATTATGAACGAGTTGTGTTTCAAGTGTCCAATCGTGTGTGGTCATTTGGCGTGTACCTCCTCTTTTACTTGTGAGAGTGCCTGTTTCAGGTCTGCTTTCAGATCATCTACATGCTCGATGCCAACAGAGAAACGGAGCAGCTTGTTACATACACCGTTTGCAATGCGAATCTCTTCTGGAATATCCATATGCGTTTGTGTCGCAGGATACGTAATGAAGCTTTCGACTCCGCCAAGGCTTTCAGCAAAACAAATCGTTTTCAGCTGCTTCAAAAATGGATTGACCCATTCCTCTTTGGCTACTCGGAATGACAGCATGCCTCCCTTTCCTGGGTAAAGCACATCTTGAATTTCTGGCTGCTTCTCTAAAAACTGTGCCAGCTCCTTCGCATTTGCCTCGTGCTGGCGCATTCTAAGAGCCAGTGTTTTCATTCCTCTCATTAAAAGCCATGAGTCAAATGGTGATAGAACCGCTCCAATCGCGTTTTGATGCTGGAACATGTCTTCAGACAGCTGCTCTCCTTTTGTCACCACAAGCCCGGCAAGAACGTCATTATGTCCGCCTAAATATTTGGTTGCGCTATGAATGACAATGTCCGCTCCAAGCGTAATCGGCTTTTGCAAGACTGGTGTGTAAAAGGTGTTATCGACAATTACCAAAGCGCCATGCTCTTTTGCAATCTTCGCTATTTTTTGAATATCTGCTTCCTGCATCAGTGGATTTGTCGGTGTTTCAATAAAGACCGCTTTTGTGTTTGGCGTGATTTTAGAGCGTAAACAGTCTTCATCTGAAAAATCATCATAAAGAAAACGTAAGCCGTACTTTTTCCATTCGTTTTCAAACAAACGGTATGTACCGCCATATAGGTCTGAAGAGACGATGAGTTCATCTCCGCTTTCAAATAGAGCCATGATCGTTTGAATCGCCGCCATTCCCGAACTGAAGGCAAAACCGGCCGTCCCTTCTTCGAGTGAAGCAATTGCATCCTCTACGAGCTGTCTTGTTGGGTTTTTCGTTCGAATGTAATCAAATCCTGTAGATTCACCTATCCCTCTATGTCTGTATGCTGTCGAAAGATAAACGGGAGGACTGACAGTGCCAGTCACCTCTTCGCTACGGTTTCCAATCTGCGCTAATTTCGTTTCCACATGTTCTGTCATTTGACACCATCCTAAGTAAAAATCTGATTTCAAAACAGAAAATCCCTTCTTCATAAGAAGAAGGGGTTTAATCGCTTCCTCTTATCTTCCAAGCAAAAAAGCTGCTTGCTGGATTTAGCACCTTGGTACATCACATGAAGTGATGCATACCGGTTGCTGAGGTTTCAAAGGGCCAGTCCCTCCACCTCTCACGATAAGAATGTGTTGTCTGTCTGTTCTAATTCTTAATACTGTAACCCATTAAATCTCATTTTTCAAGGGGAAATGTCATGATTAATTAAAATTTTCTGTATTTTATAACAGAATCGATGTTATACGGTTTGATTGCATGTTAGCATATAGGAACAACGCTGTTTTTCATGTTACAATGAATGGAAACGTTTCACTTTATGATGAATTTGGTTAGCTGGAGGAATGGATTATGGTGAAGAAAACAGGAATCATTCAAGAAGAAACCTTACAGTCAAAAGAACTTGGGGCGGACATGACCATTTTGATCTATTTGCCAGTCAATTACTCCCCCCTTTATACATATCATGTCATCATTGCCCAGGATGGTCATGATTATTTCCGCCTAGGCAAAATAGGCAGACAGGCAGAAGAATTGATGCAAAACAAAGAAATGGAACGCTCGATTATCATTGGTGTTCCTTATGAAAATGTCACGGAAAGACGAAACACGTATCATCCAGATGGTACAAAGTTTGAAGCGTATAAACGCTTTTTAGCAAATGAACTGGTCCCTTATATTGATAAACACTATCCAACCTATCAAATTGGATCAGGACGAACGTTTATTGGTGATTCACTGGGTGCGACGATTTCTCTCATGACAGCCATTGATTATCCTTCTTTATTTGGCGGGCTGATTTTGCAGTCCCCTTACGTTGACGAGTCGGTTCTAGAAGCCGTCAAACAGTCAACAGCCCTTTCTCATTATGCCATTATCCATCAAATTGGGCTTGAGGAAACGGCTGTGAAAACAACAGATGGCCAGGTGCTTGATTTTGTTCAGCCGAACGAAGATTTAAAGACCCTTCTTGAACAATCTGGTGCGGATTACTTATTTGAGACATTCGAAGGGGATCATAAATGGACGTTTTGGCAGCCGCTCATTGCGCCTTCGTTAAAAAGAATGCTCCCATATTCGTTAATCAACTGAATTTTGTTATAATAAACAATAATAAATACTTTCTTATTCAGGAGGGAACATGATGAAATACGGAGTTGTTATATTTCCATCAAAAAAATTGCAAGATATTGCGAACTCTTACCGGAAGCGTTATGATCCGAACTATGCACTCATACCGCCTCATTTAACATTAAGAACACCTTTTGAATTAACGGATCTAGAAGCGGCTGAGGTCGTCTCAACGTTAAGAGATTATGCAAAAAATGCTTCTCCTATTACGTTACGTATTAAAAAATTCAGTTCATTCGCTCCTGTAAACAACGTCATTTATATGAAAGTAGAACCGAACGAGGACATCATGGCGCTCAATGAAAGATTGTACGCAGATCCACTTGCTGGTACACCTGAATATGCCTTTGTTCCTCATGTGACAGTCGCTCAAAAACTATCAGATGATGAGCATTCAGACGTACTTGGCACATTAAAGCTGAGAAAGATTGACCATGAAGAAACAGTGGATCGCTTCCACCTTTTATATCAATTAGAGAACGGTTCTTGGACCGTCTATGAAACATTTATTTTAGGAGAAGAGGGTTAAAGACATTTGAAAACAGTCATCGTAACAGAACAAACACAACGAGAAGATGCATATTATGTACGAAAAGAAGTATTCGTAAAAGAACAAGAAGTTCCAGTAGAGATCGAAATAGATGAACTAGAGGACAAAGCCACCCATTTTGTCATTTACAATGATGACAAAAAGCCTCAGGCAGCCGCTAGACTGCGGATCATTGAGGGTTCAAAGGCAAAGCTTGAACGCATTTGTGTGTTAAAAGAGGCGCGCTCCTTCGGCCTTGGCCACAAACTATTAGAGGCGCTAGAAACAGAAGCGATTGCTAATGGAGCAAAAGAAGCGGTTATGCATGCCCAAGTCCAAGCTCTTCCTTTCTACGAAAAGAAAGGCTACAAAGCGGTTTCTGAACCGTTTGAAGAAGCAGGGATCACACATGTCAAAATGACAAAAACGCTGTCTGTTTGACCAAAAGAAAAGCCAGAGCATTCAAGATGCCCTGGCTTTTTCTTTTTCATTATCGTTCGCCACAGGAAGAAAGCGCAATCATTTATATATACGTATTGATATGAATGCCCTTTCCTTCCTCCATAAACATATCTCGTACAAAGCGTTCCCGCTTTTTTTGCTGTACTTTCGTTTCCGCTTCTGTCACTAAGTCCTCTTTTTTCTCCAGCTCTCTGTATATCTTGTCATGAAAGGTGCGAGTAACCTTTGTTACTTTCGCATAGTCTTCTTTATCCTGAGGAGCTGGACGATTGATATATTGAAAATACAGATCCGGCTGAATCGGGGCTATATATCCCATCAAGAACGCCTCCTTTGCTTCTCTTCTATTCTACTATTCCCTAATTATGACTGTTTGAAACACGCCTCATTTGATATGATTAGATGTGTTTCGTTTTAAGATTGATTGACTATTGGAGGACTAGCTTTGAAATGCGCACGACGATATGATCGAACGATCTCATTACATATGTATTCGAGAGAACACTATCAATTCCTCCATGACGAGGGAAAAAAAGGACAATTATTCTGCCCATATTGCGGACAACCGGTCTTTTTTAGATTAAATATACATGATGAACCTGCCTTTATTCATAAGCACATGTCTCAGCAAGAGATATGTGAAAAAGCTGAAGAACAAGCAGATCATCATCAAACGGCTGAACAAGAGGAAAAGACTTCCTATAAAGAACTCGGAGGCTTCCGTTTTCCAACCGGCAAACAGATCATCTCGCAAACGAGCGAATCATATGACTGGCAGGAACCAAGGTCGATTCAATTTAGCGATGCCTTACATTTAGAAGAGAATGAAGAAGTTCATACGATCGACCTCTTCCCGCATATCACCTTTAGCACACCGCAGCTTCAAGCTGTCACACATTTAGATGGTCCGATGCTTGTGCTGGCTGGTGCCGGCAGCGGGAAAACAAGAGTCCTGACGGCTAGAGCGGCTTATCTCATGTCCCATCATCATATTCCTGCTCACCATATTTTACTCGTAACTTTCACCACAAAAGCGAGCAATGAGATGAAAGAAAGGCTGCGTAAGCAATATCAGCTTCATCCTTCACAAGCCAGCCAAGTGGTGACAGGCACCTTCCACAGTCTTTTTTATAAAATGCTGCTTCACGATGACGCAAGCAAATGGAACGGCCAGCATCTGATCAAGTTTGACTGGCAAAAGGAGCAATACATTCGAAAAGCCATTATGAATGAAGGACTTGATGAGAAAGACTACCCTACCGATCAAGTACTGCAATCGATCGGCTATTGGAAAAATGCCTTTTTACCAGGTGAACTTCCTGATTTGAATGATGAAAAGGAAAAACACATGTGGACGATCTATCAATCATATGAACAGCAAAAACGAGATCATCAGCAATTTGACTTTGATGATATGGCGATTGCCTGCTTACATATGCTCACAGAACAGCCAGAACTGCTAAAACGGTATCAAGAACGATTCCAGTATATTTTAGTGGATGAATTTCAGGATATTAATCCAGTGCAATATCAATTAATTCAGCTTTTAGCCGGAGAATCAGAGCAGTTATTTTGTGTAGGGGATGATGATCAAGCCATTTACGCCTTTAGGGGTAGCAATCCTGCTTTCATTCTTGAATTCAAACAGGACTATCCTTCGGCTCAGATCGTCCATTTACATGCGAATTACCGGTCTCACCATACGATTGTCGCAAGTGCTGATGCGATTATTAAGAAAAATCAGCATCGTTATGAGAAGACGTTAAAAGCCGTGCGCGCGGAGAAAATTCCTCCGACGCTCTTCTATCCATATGACGAAGAAGAGGAAGCGACGATGATTGTCGCAGATATTCAGGAGAAAATTAAAAATGGTGCAAAGCCGAATGACTTCTGCGTGCTGTTTCGAACGAATACAGGCGGCCGTGCGATTTATGAACGGCTGCATCAATCGGCGATTCCATATGAGACGGATGCTGGCGTCAAAGCCTTCTACAGCAGACGAATGGTTCGGGTACTCCTCGCCTTTCTTTCCTTAAGTCAGGATGCAGATGATGTGGCCGCCATAAAACAGCTGCTGCCCGTTTTCTTTTTAAAGCAGCAAACCCTGAATACACTAAAGGCACTGACCATCACAGAAGATTGCTCAATGATAGAAGCGCTTGGAAAACTGACAGATATACAGCCGTTTCAACGGAAAAAGCTGCAATCAATTGTTCCTTTGTTCCGAACGTTACGGACGTTAAAGCCATCGGACGCAGTGACATTTATTGAACAAAAAATGGGACTCGGGGATTACTTAAAAAAACGGGTGAACGATACGAATGTACTTGAAAAAGGAGCGGATGATGTACGTGATGTGAAAACAGCCGCCAAACGCTTTGAAACGATTGAAGCCTTTCTCGCACATGCCGAACATATGAAGTCTGCCGAAAAGGAAAAAACAGATGAACCCGGTGTTCAGCTCATGACGATCCACCGCGCAAAGGGACTTGAGTTCCAGACAGTATACATTACTTGTGTGGTCGACGGGGCACTTCCCCATGATTTCTCACTGGATGAACTCAGAAACGGTGATGAAGAAGCGCTGGAAGAAGAGCGCCGTTTATTATACGTTGCTATGACAAGAGCTGAACAATCTCTTTATCTGTCTGTTCCATCATTTAGACGAGGAAAAACGGCTCATCGTTCTCGCTTTTTATATCCTCTTCTAAAGAAAAACCGTGAATTATTTACGCAAAAACAACAGGCCCCCCTTTAAACGGAGAGCCTGTTGTTTATTTTTTGTTGTTCATCATTTTAGAGATTGTATTGAAATCAAGCTTTTCTTTTCCACTTGTAATCGATTGAACGATTTTGTCTTCCATTTCTTTAGGTACACGTTTGTTCGCAAGCTGTGCTACTTTTTTAATGACACCTCGAACGGTATTCTCATCTTTAAAGTTGGCATTTTGCAAAGAACCTGCAAGTTTAAACACATCATTCATATTCACACCGGTTTTGTTTTCTACGCTTTTAAAGAATTTATTATCCATTCATTTGCCTCCTCTTTGTGGAGTAATCACCTTACTATATGAAAATAGGCGAGATATGTGCCTATCCTAAAGCCTTGTTTGACCAAAGAGAAAGGAAAGCAAAAGGCTTCCCCCTTGCTTCCCTCACCTTCTTACTTTTTAGTAGTTAAAGAAAGAAGCACCAACGATGATTAAAAGGATGAAAAGCACAACGACAAGAACAAATGTTGATCCATATCCGCCGCCGTAGCCACCACCGTAGCCGCCGCAAGAACCGCCACCGTAACCGTAACTCATATATAAGCACCTCCTCTTCTCCCTTACAAAGTATGAAAAATGAAAGAAATGGTTTGGACGATCACATAAAAAAGTGCGGAATTTTTATTTCTGCTGTTTAAAGATGTAATCTGCCTCTCTATGACGCACCATGAATGCTTCTGTTTCCTTCGCAAAAGCATCCATCTTCACGCCAAATGCTTTTAAGTGCTCCTCAAGATCATTCGCTTTATCCGTTAGATCCAATTCAGCCTTCTCGTGCGCTTGTTCTTTCCCATCATGAGGTTTAGTGAACAAGGAACCGATTAATTGTTCGAATGCATCCATTCTGGTCACCCCTTCTCTCTTACATATGCATCACTCAAAAAAAGGGCAACAAAAAAACCGGATAAATCCGGCTTTTGTTTTTCTCTTCTATTGAGGTTTCTTTTTGTTTCCACAGCCGCAGCCTGTTTTCTTGATTTTCTTCGTATATACAGATTGTTGATTTGACTGCGCTGGATAACCTTGAAGCGTATGTGACGGCGTTTCGTTTGGTTTCATCGCAACCCTTCCTTTCCTATTCCATGATAGTATATGCATTTGTTGAAAGCGTGTCTGATCAGAATGCCTGTTTATTTCACAAGCTTTGAGACGACCGCTTCAATGATGCCTGCTGCTGCGGCAATCGCTAATAGTAAATTAAGCCACATACTAATGACAGGAAAAAGTATGTATATCAGAAGTAAGGCAGCAGTGCACCATATGCCAGTACACCAATAACAGCTTAACAGTTCTCCAACCCAAGACCGCAGTCCTTCCCCTTTAATGATGATATATGTTTCGACCTCACCTTGTTCGTTTACCTCTTCCTGTTCTTCATGAAATAGACGGCGGAAAGGGGCCGTAATGGTATCAAACACAATCAGTCTCGTCAGTCTAAAGGATGCGAGGGCAAACACGACAAATGACAAAGCACCGCTCAGAAGCCTCCACCTCCTTCTTTCTTCTTTTTCCGTCCTTTCTTTATATATGCAAGAAAAAAGACCGTCATGATGAATCGAGCGGAAATAAAATTGGGTTGTACTTTTTCACACTTTCCGATTCCACCTTGAGTCCTTCCTGCATTAAATAATGTATAGATAAGAAAGGAGTGAAAGTATTGTCTATTGAAGAAAGTGCTGAAATATTATATACACAACTGTTAAACGAATTAATCAGCAATTATGATGATTTCATTGAAATCAAAGATTCCGAAAATGTCACAATTCATAAAACAGATGTAACAGCTGCACTCTCCCTTCAAGCGACCGTAACGACAATCATTACTCTTTTAATCCAAATTCTTGTACCAGACGATGAATTGGCTGCTGACATCACAGACCAGCTTTTAGCTGTGCAACAAGTGGAAGTCCAAAAGAAAACTGTGATTCAAATCATCAACTGCTATAACATTACGATTACATTATCAGATGCATCCATTATGAACTCCGTCCAAATTCTCACTCAAACATTGAATGTGCTCTTAGTTGAAGCCGGCATTCTTTGACCCTTTCTTTTTCTAATGACGTATGAAAGAGGTGAAATCATCGTGGCTGAAGAGAACGAAAAAAAGGAGTTTCAAATCAATACTGATATTGATCCATTAACAAGTCTTCTTGTAAGTGATGTGTTAAACAAAAACAATATCACTGATGATCAGAAAGCAAATATCTCAGATGATCAAAGAAGAATGATTTTGAAATTAGTGGAGGACTTGCAAAAGAAAGCAAATGATTTCGTAGAACAGCAGCAGGAGAAAAAAAGGCAGGCTGAGGCAGCAAAACAGCCGGAACAAGAGCCTGAACCAAAAGTACGTCCAAAACGAAATTCACTTCGAAATCGTATTCAGCAGCGCCGTGATGCGCAGCGTAATAACGATTAAATAAAAATGGGTTGCCTGCTAGGGTAAATGCCCGAGACAAAACCACGCATTCCAGCATTTAATAAAGTAAACGGAAGGAGGAATAGAAATGGATTCTAAACCATATTCTTGGGTCGCTCTAGATCGTAACTGTACACACCACGGACACCACGGACACCACAGATACCACGACGATTGCAACTATGAAAGAAAAGCACTTTGTGACGATTATTATGATGACGAAGATGTCTTACAAGATTTGGATCAAGTAAGCTTCACAAAGCAGACATCTGAAGAAGTCATTATCGTCAGAGACTCTTGTGACATTAATGTCTCTTCTGTTGATGCACAGGTTGCAGCATCTATCCAAGTAGCGATTCAAACAGCGATCATCACGATTACAAATATCTCAATCGCAGACGGTGATTTGGCAGACCGCGTCACGCAGGATCTCTTACAAGCTGCTACTCACAAACAAACAAACCGCCAAAAACTTGTCATCGAAAATTCAAGAAACGTTACAGTATCTACAATCGATGCGGACATCTCTATCGCAATCCAAACACTTACTCAAACACTTGTTGCGACAATCGTTGCAATCGGTATCCTCTAATGTCCAAAAGCAGAGCGAAAAGCTCTGCTTTTCCTTTTATCAAAATACATCAAATATAAATGGTCATTTACCCACACCAACTAGCGGGCGCATACATATGTTGTTAAGGACTAAAGTCAAATACCTTGTTAAAGGAGCTGAAATCCATGAGCTGCGGAAAACACCATGGCCGACATGATGAAAACTGTGTATGCGATGCGGTTGATAAGATTTTAGCAGAGCAGGAAGCTGTAGAAGATAAATGTCCTACGAGCTGCTACAGTAATTTATTAAGCCCAACAGTTTCTGGAAAAGATACGATTCCGTTTTTACTTTTTGATAAAAAGGGCGGGTTGTTCTCTACTTTCGGAAACATCGGAGGATTCGTTGACGATTGCCAATGCTTCGAATCTATTTTCTTCCGGGTCGAAAAATTACACGACTGCTGTGCTACGTTATCTGTATTAAGACCTGTTGATGTACACGGACATACGCTAAGCGTGTGTCACCCTTGTGACCCTGACTTCTTTGGTCTAGAAAAAACGGACTTTTGTATTGAGGTTGATCTAAACTGCTTCTGCGCAATCCAATGCTTAAACCCAGAGCTTGTCGACAGAGTCATGCCATCAAAAGATAAAAAGCATCATCACCACGGCTAAATCAACAGGCCGCTCATCTAACTTGTCATGAGTCAAAGCATCCCCTTCCTCACGAAAGACAGCCAATGATGCGGAGCAGTCAGCATAAGAAGCGGCCGCTTCCGCATTGGTTAAAAGTAGATGCACGAGCCGGCAAAGATAGCTTGAAGATGATGACAGTGCTCAAACACTCAAACAAATTTCCTAGTATAGGAGGGTTGAATATGAGCCGCAATCATTCATGGAGCTGTGTAACAGAGGCTGTTGAAAACATTAGCGACTTGCAAAATGCTGTCAAAGAAGATTGCCCGACCAGCTGTTACAGCAATCTCCTTTCTCCATCACATTCATTAGGTGACACTGTCCCGTTTGTTCTCTTTACATCCAAATCAAAACCATTCGTCGCATTCGGAAACGTCGGAGAAGTAGATGCAGGCCCTTGCTTCAGCACTGCATTTTTCAGAGTCGAACATATCTGTGATCACTGTGCAACACTCAGCTTGCTTATCGCATTTGACAAAGACCGTCATATTTTAGATTTTACAGATAAAGATTCCTTATGTGATGTGTTCCGATTAGAAAAATCGAAGTATTGTGTTGAAGTAGACCTTGACTGCTTTTGCGCAATCGAGTGTCTAAACCCAAGACTCATCAATCGTAACTGCTAATAAAAAAAGTCCCTAAATGGGACTTTTTTTATTAGTTAAAAACCTAGCGGGTGAATGGAAGAAATCTCAGCAATCGCTAATTCAACTGGATTTCCCCCGCCTGCTGTACGAATGATCACTGTATCATCTTTTCGATCCATGATGATTCCTCTATATGTTTTACCATCAGCTTCAATCAGACAAAGAGCCCTTGGCATATTATGAGGCAGTCTTGTGAGAAAATCGACTTTTTCATCAATACTCATCTGACTTAAAGGCTTTTTCACTCGTTTTCTTCTTGGTTCTTCTTTTGTTTCATGAAAGACACCTTCTGGCTGGTTTCCCTCTTCTTCTTGAGACTCTCGCTTTTGTATGAGCTCTGGTTCTTGTGGGATCTCTTGTTCCTGCGCTGGCTCGGCTTCTTCTGTGATCTCTTGTTCCTGTTCAGGCTCGGCTTCTTGTGGGATCTCTTGTTCTTCTGTAAACTCAACTTCTTGTGTCATATCTCGTTCATGTTGAAGTTTAGGCGGCTCGGCTTCTTTTTTATGCTCTATTTCTTGAGCTGCAGGCTCCTCCTGCGTGCTTTCTTCGATCACGTCTTTTGCAGTGGTCTCACTTTCTGGCTGTTTTTCTGATTTCTTTCGCTTTCTCACAATATTTTGCATGGCCGGCTTTGATTCATGATAGCTCGGCTGAACAATATACATCAGCGGCTTTTGATTCTCATCACCTTTATTTGACATACTAATCCCTCCCGAATGATTCATTCCTTATATATATGAACGGAGGCCTTAAATCAGAAGAAAAATAAAAAAACAGCATACCCTTCATCGGTATGCTGCAAGTCATGTATTCGTTTAACGGGCAATGATATGGAAGCCGGAATCAACATGCAGATTCTCACCTGTCATGCCGCGAGATAGATCACTGAATAAGAATAGAGCGGTATCGCCAACTTCTTCAGGAGTTGTTGTACGGCGAAGTGGTGCGCGCTCTTCAATATCCTTCAGAATGGTATTAAAGCCGCTGATGCCCTTTGCAGATAACGTACGAATTGGACCAGCAGAAATACTGTTCACGCGGATGCCTTCTGCGCCTAAATCAGCTGCTAAATATTTCACACTTGCTTCAAGTGATGCTTTTGCTACACCCATTACGTTGTAGTTTGATACAACACGTTCTCCGCCTAGGTATGTAAGCGTCACAATGCTTCCACCCTCTGTCATCAATGGACGTGCTGCTTTTGCTACAGCAGTTAATGAGTATGCACTAATGTTGTGCGCCAAAAGGAAACCTTCACGGTTCGTGTTCAAGTATTCGCCAACAAGCTCTTCCTTGTTTGCAAATGCAATGGCATGCGCAACGCCATGAATGACTTGTACTTTTTCTTTAATTGCAGCAAAACATTTTTCGATTTCTTCATCACTTGTCACATCACATGGAAGAATGATTGAATCATCACGCTCAAGTGTGCTTGCCAGCTCTTTTACCGATTCAGCAAGACGATCTCCAACATAAGTAAAAATCAAACGAGCTCCAGCTTCATGAAGTGAGCGGGCAATTCCCCAAGCGATGCTTCGTTTATTGGCAACACCCATCACCACGATATTACGGCCTTCTAAAGAAAAGTTCATATGTAATAAAGCCTCCTATTTTTTCAAGACATAGTATTAGTACCTGATCATAATATTATCACAGATCATAAGAGAATGACAATTTCCGCTGAAAGAAAGTTTCATTTTCGCGAAAAAACCGTCTTCATAAGTGAAGACGGTTCGATTTCTTTATCGTTTGATTCTGTTTTGCTGATAAGCAAAATGGTTCGTAGGTCCGTGTCCAGCTCCAATACGCAAAGGGAATTTAATGGCTTCATGAACAAAGGTTTCTGCTGTTTCAAAGGCTTCCTGCATCGAATATCCTTTCGCAATTTCAGCTGTTAATGCTGCTGCAAACGTGCAGCCTGTGCCATGTGTATGCGGTGTATCAATATGTTCATTTGTGACTTCAATAAAGCCTTTTCCATCATACAGCAGATCTGTAATCATCCCATCAGATGGCCCATGGCCGCCTTTGATCACGACATGTTTCGTACCGAGCTCATAAAGGCGCTCCGCTGCCAGATAGCGGTCCTTTTTCGTCTGAATTTGTATCCCTGTCAGTACTTCTGCTTCAGGAAGATTCGGCGTTACTGCATAGCTGACAGGCAGCAAGTGTGTTTTCATCGCAGAGACCGCATCTTCATTTAATAAAGAGGCCCCTCCTTTTGCGATCATGACTGGATCTACAATCAGCTTCATATCATATTGAACCGTTTTTTCAGCTACAATCTTGATCATGTCTGCACTCCACAGCATCCCTGTTTTGACGGCATCTGGCGGTAAGTCTTCTGCCACTGCATCTATTTGACGCTCTAACGCCTCAATTGAAAGCGGGTATATCCCATGAACACCTAGTGTGTTTTGCGCAGTAATCGCTGTGATCGCAGACATTCCGTACACACCGAGCTCCTGAAAAGTTTTCAAATCTGCCTGAATGCCTGCTCCGCCGCCAGAATCAGAACCCGCGATTGTGAATGCTTTTTTGATCGTCATTTCTTCACACCTCTCATTAGCCAATCCATTGATGATAAATGGTTCTTGCTTTGGCAATATCATTTGTACCATGAACAAGCGCTCTGCCATCTTTAAATAAGACAAGCTTAAACTCATCCTTTTGACACGAAAGCAAATATGGATTTTCAAGCACATCCATTCCTGCTTTCTTTAACCGAAGAGCTACTTCATGTAAAGGCGGCGGTGTTTCTGCTGCACTGCGGATTTGTACCGTATTGCGGCCGCATAGTACATCTGCCTTCGCTCTCTTGTCATATGAAAGAAATGGATAGGTCTTCAGTCCACAGCTTGGACATTGCTTCTTCTTTAAAGACGCGGCCGACCGAATGTCAGACCGTTCATTTTTCCATAAATCGAAGGATTTTAAAATTGGCGTCACTTGATGTCCTGTTAAATATTTAAGTGCATCTGCCACTTGATATGCCGCCACCTGCTGCACAACTGGACTAATGATACCTGCTGTATCACATGTCATGCCTTGTGCGGGCAAATGTTCAAGCAGACAGTGTAAACACGGCGTCTCACCAGGGATCACTGTGAATTGAATGCCGTAACTTGCTACACAGGCCCCATAAAGGAACGGTATTTGATGTTTGACAGCGGCATCATTTGCTATCATTCTTACCTCAAAATTATCCGCTGCATCGACAATGATTGAAACCTCTCTGACAAGTTCGTCAATATTGTGAGCAGTCACATCGATTACGATTCCTTTGATGTGCACGTCACTGTTTACTTGCTTGAGTCTTTTTTCAGCCGCCACAGCTTTTGGCAGTCGATCCTTCACGTCTTGCTCCGTGTAAAGCTGCTGACGCTGAAGGTTGCTCCATTCAATATAATCTCGGTCCAAAATGGTGACAGATCCAACGCCGGCACGAACGAGCATTTCAGCACTTGCGGTTCCAAGTGCCCCCGCTCCAATAATGATCGCCTTTGAGTCATTTAGCCGCTTTTGCCCCTCTGTTCCGATTGGCTGAAAAAGCTCTTGGCGTGAATAACGAGTGCTCAAAATGACGGCATTCCTTCCTGTGGACTGCTCGCTGTCCCATAGTTTTTTAGCGGAATACGTCCTGCCTCATAGCCTAGTCTTCCTGATTCAATCGCCAGTTTCATTGCTTTTGCCATTTTCACAGGATCCTTTGCACCAGAGACAGCGGTATTTAGTAATACAGCGTCTGCTCCAAGCTCCATCGCATAAGCTGCATCCTTCGGAGAACCTACGCCAGCATCAATAATGACCGGCACCTTCGCCTGCTCAATAATAAATGAGAGATTCAAAGGATTTAGTAAGCCTTGGCCTGAACCAATTGGTGAAGCACCTGGCATGATGGCATGGACACCGAGTTCTTCTAATTTTCTTGCCAGCACCACATCATCAGATGTATATGGCAGCACGATAAATCCTTCCTCGAGCAGCATTTCAGATGCTTTTAATGTTTCAACTGGATCTGGCAAAAGAGACCTTGAACAGCCAATGACTTCTACCTTGATCATGTCACAAAGTCCAGAAGCCTTTGCTAAACGGGCAATACGCACTGCCTCTTCTGCTGTACTTGCTCCAGCTGTATTCGGAAGCAGCGTATATTTTGATAAATCAAGCTGCTCCAAAAAATTAGGCTGAGATGCTTCGAATATGTTCATTCTTCTGACAGCAAAGGTTAAAATTTCGGCTTCCGATACGTTCACCGCTTCTTTTTGAACCTCAAATGATGGGTACTTTCCTGTTCCGAGTAATAGTCTTGATGTGAATGTTTTTCCGCCAATGTGCAGCATTGGATCATCCTCCTCCTACGAAATGAACGATTTCAATCGTGTCATTTGGTTGAATTTCTACTTGTTGAAACGCTTCTTTATCAATGATTTCATGGTTCTTTTCAACGATCACCACACGGTTTTCAAGCTGATAGGCTGATAGCAGATCATAGATCGTTCCATTCTCTTGATCGAAATCAACGATTCTGCCATTCAATTGAATCTTCATACGAATAGTGCCTCCTTTCGTCCAATACGAAACGCGTGTAGCCATTCCTCTTTGACCGGTTCGTCTAATATCAGGTCACGAATGATTTCTCCAGTAATCGGCGCAAGTAAAATGCCATTCCTGTAATGCCCTGCAGCAAAAAGAATACGCTTGTCTTCTGGATGTCTTCCGATATAGGGATGCCGATCGTTTGTCGCCGGACGAAGGCCTGCCCAGCACTCTTCAATCGGCATCTCCTTAATAGAAGGCATAAGCTGAGACGCCTTTTGAATCACAGCTTCCATGCCGCCAAGCGTTGGAACAGCCTGCCACTCGTTTGGCTTCATTGTTGCGCCGATAACAAGCTTTCCGCTATCTCGCTGAACGATATAACAATGATCATGATAAATGGTGTGTGCGAGCGCCGGACCATTATTCCATACAGACACACATTCCCCTTTTACTGGATAAAGAGAATGCGATAATCCGAGTTCTTCAAAAAAACGGCCAGACCATACACCACTTGCGATTGTCAAATCATCACATGTGAATGTGCCCTTCGTTGTTCTGACAGTTAACGCTTCTTTGCCCCGCTTCACATCGATAACAGGTGTACACTCTTTCACATCTGCTCCGTACCGGACCGCCGCCTGCCATAAAGCCCTGCATACAGCGTAAGGCTCCACATGCACATCCTCTTCAATCAAACCTGCTCCCAGCATGTGATCTGTAACTTGAGGCATACATTTTTTTACGCTGCTAGCGTCAAGCCATTTAAATGTAGACAAATGCTGCATCCGGCAAAGGGCTTGTTTCTCTTCTTCTGTAAAGGCGACCTTCATGATACCGCCCGCTGAAGTTCGAATATCAATGCCTGATTCATGCAGAAGATCGACTTTTAATTTTTCATACAATGCCTGGCTTGCTCTGCCTGCCTGAAAGAAAACATCCTCATGACCCTCTCCTTCAGCATGTGCACCGAGCATCCCGGCAGCCGCACTTGTCGTTTGCTTCCCTATCTCACTCGCTTCAAATAAGACCACCTGTTTTCCTGCTTTTGCAAGGTGATAGGCGATGGAGACCCCTATGATTCCACCACCAATGATTGCAACGTCATAATGCTTTTTCATAAGGATTCTCCTTTACCTTTTCAGAAAATGCTTGTGCCATCATACGCGGCTGATGATGAGCAAAAATCCCAGACATGACAGCAATTCCTTTCACATTTGCTTGTTTCAATTCTGGAACTCGTTCTGGGGTCACCCCGCCGATGGCCATCACTGGAATCGTTAGTGCAGAAGTCAGTTCTTTCACAAGCTGTACACCTCTTGCCTGAAGTCCTGGTTTACAAGAGGTAGCATATATGTGCCCAAACATGACATACTCTGCTCCATTTTTCTCTGCTGCTTTCGCTTCTTCTATCGAATGGACAGATACTCCCGCATGAAGGTGAGGAAATTTTTTTCGCAGCTCTTTTGGCGAAAAGCTGTGGCCCGGGAGATGCACCCTGTGAATATTGGTAAGCAGTGCAACGTCTACTCGGTCATTGATCACGAGCTTTTCTTTCGGCACACCTTCTAAAAGGAGATTCTTCACGAGATCAACAAGCTCACTTGCTGTTTTAGACCGTTCCCGAATATGAATAAAATCCACTTCAGACGCTATGGCTTTTATTTGTTTGATCAGTTCACCCGCAGAAAGGGAATC
This sequence comes from Bacillus sp. F2HM, assembly GCF_019266135.1. Classification (NCBI taxonomy): domain Bacteria; kingdom Bacillati; phylum Bacillota; class Bacilli; order Caryophanales; family Bacillaceae; genus Bacillus; species Bacillus sp. F2HM. The sequence continues at coordinate 125,946 of NZ_LRMO01000019.1, read as the reverse complement.
ATTTGTCACTGCGTGGAGTTCCATTTGCACCAACCCCATCTAAGCAAGCTGTTTGCCACAATTCTTTTTGATACGCCATCTCCCAAAAGTGATATTCGTAATAGCTTGAAATCACAAAATTTTCTTTCATATTGGCGCGTACATGTTCTGGTGCTTTTTCTGCTAGTTCCTCAAAGCGGTTCACCTGTTCGAAAACGAGTTCCTTAAACCAATCGCCTCCGTATGTCAAAATCCATTCTTGGTAAATTGGATGGTCAGGTGTTGTTTGTTTCAGCTTTTCACCTACCTCATAATAGAGCCAGTAACACGGTAATAACGCGGCTAAAATCTCTTCAAACCGTCCACTTTTTACAGATCGGTACATATGAGAGGTATACGCATAAGCAGTGGGAGAAGGCTTAAAGTTCTCAATGGCTTCATCAGAAATTTGCAGAAGCTCTGTAAATTTCCTATGCAGCGACAGCTCTGCTTCATACGTGCCCTGGGCATGATACGCCATTCTGCCCGTCGTATGTAAGTCCTCACTCATCGCCGCTCCATATGCCTGCACCTTTGCAAAATGAGTTAAATAATAAGAATCCTGCATCACGTAATAGGTGAAACGATCGAGTGAAAGTGTTCCATCTCCAATCCCTTTGACAAAAGGATGTGTAAAGCTTCCATTCCACCATGTTGCTGCAGCCTCTTTACATTCTGTTGAAAACGTCATGTTCCTCTCCTCCTGTTTTTCCATATAAAAAAGCCACTTTCCGCGTGGAAAGTGGCTTGGAATTTGTAAAAAGCATAGTCAAAAACCGCACCACTTCCCTACGCAGGTATGAACCTGTTCAGGTAATGAGGGTCTAAAAGTCGACACTTTTATCTCAGCCCTTTTAAAGGACTCCCCTAGTGGATCAAATATATGATGTTGTACCTCTATCTTAATCAGGAATTGTTCATTGGTCAAGGGTTCATTGTCATTCTAATTGGGCTCTTAGTCCTGCCACATACTCCCGGGAGCCCGATACAAGCACACGGTCGCCGCTTCTAAGTGTCGTATCTCCATGCGGTACTAAGCTGTCTACCCCTCTGAAAATCCGAACAAATACCAAATCACCGGTAAAAGGAAATTCTCTCAGCATGACATTATGATAACGATGATTGTTCATTTGAATTTGATACAAAGAAGAATCCTCATTTGTTAGCAATCGAATCGCATCAGGTGCTTCAATCAAAGCTCTTAGCACCGTTTTAGATGAAAGGAAAGTAGAAAACGTATCAATACCTGCTTCCTTCAAAGTCAGCTCTGCCTCAGCTTTATTGACACTTGCAATGACTTGTTTTGCTCCTTCTTCTTTTGCAAATAAAGCAATTTCCTTATTTTTCGTCTCACTGCCTGTTGCGACGACAAGGACATCCTCTTGGCCGACGCCTGCCTTTCTTAGCGTCTCATCGTCGTATTGTTCTATTGATTCGACTTCAAAGATAGAGTCTGCCAGCAGTGCTTCCTTATTTTCTTGAAACACATGCAAAATCCGAATGTCATATTCATCCTGATGCAAATCAAGTGTGACAGGTAAAGTCAGCTGATTTGCGCCAATAAAGGTCACACGCTTCTTATGGCTCGCCGCTTGTTCTTTTTTAAAGAGCGCTTTAAACCAAACAGGTGTTAAAATACTCGTTAGCACAGCAACTAAAATCAGCGCTCCAGACATTTTATGATCAATGACACCGAGCCGCTCACCAATCGTTGCAGCTGCAATGACGAGTGATAGCGTTGAAGTTAATAAAAAGCCGGAGCCAATGACCTTTTTCATGTCATACCATTTTTTCAAATAAAGAATCGGGATGAGTTTACTCATAAGCAATGCAATAAACAGCAGCGGAATCATGATCATAATCGTTGGGTCCTTAAACAGTGCCCATATATTCAGATCCACTCCGACCATTACAAAAAAGATAGGGATTAAAAATCCGTAGCCAAATGAGTCCAGCTGCTGAACGAGCTCTTTATTTGGCGAAAGAAGGGACACAAGCACGCCAGCTAAAAACGCCCCTAGAATATTTTCAGCCCCGAGTGATTCAGATAAGGCAACTAAGACTATAATGAGAGTAAAGATTGCCCTTGTCCCAATTTGCACGGTTCCTTTTGACATCGACTGAAAAATTGACTTTGTCTTAAATACGCGGCCAAATAAATAAAGAAGAATGCCTGCGGCAAATAATAAGAGCAGAAGCCACATGTTCCCTGTTCCATCTCCATAAATGGAGGAAAACACTGCAAGTAAAATCATCGTGACCAAATCAGCAATGACAGCTACAAGCAGAATGATTTGACCGATATTCGTCTGCATCAACTTTTCCTCTTTTAAGGTTGGAACCACTACGCCTAATGAGATGGTAGAGATAATGAGCGTCATTAAAAAGGCATTTTGGACAAACCCTGCGAGTACAAACGCATAGGACAGAATAAAAGAAATACAAAATACCCCAAGAAAAATAATGGTGGCTGCTTTAAATGTATTTGGTTCTTTTAAACCATTTGGAAGTTCTCGTGCTTTCTTCTTTGACTCAAAAGAAGAAAAATCTATTTCAAGTCCACTTAAAAACATCAGAAAAATAAAACCGAGCATGGATAATGTATCTAACCACGCATCATGTTCGACAACCAATTGAAAACCGCTTTTTCCAATGATGAGCCCCATGATGATTTCAGCTACAACGACAGGAATGGTCAGCTTAAATCGGTGCAATAAAATAGGGGTGAAAAAGGCGACAATAATCACGACAACGAGTGATGAAACAGATGTATGCTCCATTGGCTAAAGCCTCCTAACATTCATGTTTAATTTTATAAGTCTTACGTTAAAGCATTGATTCTAACAATTGCCTAAATGAAATGAAAGCCATTCGTTATATTTTCTAAAATTCAAACTTCTTTATATCCGACGAATGGATGAAAAAAATCAGGAGGAAACCTTATGAAATTTGATATCATTGGCGATATCCACGGCTGCTACGAAGAGCTGCTTACCCTCATACACAAACTAGGATACGAACTCAAACAGGGATTACCCGTCCATCCTGATAAGAGAACGCTGGCCCTTGTCGGTGATTTAACAGATCGAGGGCCTCAGTCAGTAGACGTCATGCGATTTGTCATTCATGCCTATTCACACGGCGCAATCCGCTATGTGCCTGGCAACCATTGCTTTAAGCTTTATCGCTATTTAAAAGGAAATCCCGTCAAATTGCTTCATGGCATCGAAACGACAGTGAACGAAATAAAAAAACTGCCAATTCATGAACAAAACAAATTGTCACATGAATTTAGGCAGTTATTCGAGAAGGCTCCGCTTTATGATGTCCTCATTCCTGATGAGCTGATCATTGCACATGCAGCGATGAAGGAAAAGGATATTGGGAAAAAGCCGAATAAACAGATGCGGTCCTATCTATTATTTGGTGCCGTCACAGGAGAAACATGGCCAGATGGACGGCCTGTTCGCAAGGACTGGGCAAAGGAGTATCACGGAAAACCGTGGATTGTGTACGGTCATACACCTGTGAAAGAGCCTCGAATCGTTGGCAGAACCGTCAATATTGATACAGGCTGCGTATTTGGCAACAAGCTGTCTGCCCTCACATACCCTGAGCTTAAAACGGTATCCGTTCCTTCATCCATGCCTTATGATGAGTCAAGATTTCAGCATTTCACATCATAAAAAAACCGGCCCTGCGCTGCAGGTGACCGGGTTTCTCTTGTTAAAAAAGCAATGATTTCATATCATCAGGAAGCGGAGCTGAAAATGTCATTTGCTCACCTGTCATCGGGTGAGGAAACACAAGTGTTTCACTATGCAGTGCCTGCCGGTCTATCCGCTCGGCCGTTCCGCCATACAGCGTATCTCCGATAAGCGGATGCCCAAGAAATTGCATATGCACACGAATTTGATGTGTTCTCCCGGTTTCAAGCGTGAGAGACACATCCGACATATTCAACTCAGCGATTACCGCTCGCACGGTATAATGCGTCACTGCCTCCTGCCCAGTATCATCAACCATCCGCTCGATGATACTATCCCCTTTTCGGGCAATTTTTGCAGCGATGGTTCCATGTTTTTCTGTGATCATGCCATGTGTAAACGCTCTGTATGTGCGCTTAACCGCTCCACTCTTTTGCGCCTTTGATAAAAGGCTATGGGCATAGCGATGCTTTGCCACAAGCATGACGCCAGATGTATCACGATCAAGGCGGTTCACCAAATGAACCGTATGCCGAACAGACTGCTTAGCATAATGGTGCAGTAATCCATTCGCAATACTGTGCTCGGGGTGCTCCCGAGAAGGGATCGATGGAATATACGGCCTTTTATTCAGCACAAGGACATGCTCGTCCTCAAATATAATATCTAGCGGAATCGGTGCAGGCTTCAGCCCTTCACTCACTTTTTCCTCGGGAAATAAAATGGTGAGCCTGTCCCCTTCATGCAGCTCATATCTCACGGTAACATGCTCTCCATTGATGAGGAGGTCACCGCCATCAAACTTAATATCCGTCAGCATTCTTTTCGAAATGCCAAGATCAATTAAATATTCCTTTAAAAGCAGCCCTTCTTCTTTGGCTGTCATGGTTTTGTTTAACGTAAAGTATTCCAGCGGGAACAACCTCTTTCTTATTCTCCTTTTCCGATAAAGGAATCTTGCACCCTTTTCCAAAACGGAAACGGTCTAAATCTAGCAAAACGGACATTCTCATCTGCCACCCGGCATTGAATGGATTTGACGTCTTTATGGAGCAGCGTCAAATGATCAATGGTCACCTGAAAATCGACATCATTTCTCGGCTTAATCACACAAGTATGGTGGTCAGGCAAAATAAGCGGTGAACCGACCGTCCGAAACACTCTGTTGTTGATTGAAGCCATTTCTGCCAGCTGAATGGCTCTAATGGAAGGATGAATAATGGCGCCTCCAAGTGCCTTATTATAGGCCGTACTGCCTGATGGAGTAGACAAACAAAGGCCGTCACCTCTGAATGTTTCAAACAGCTGGCCTCTGATTTCAACATCTGCCACAAGTGTCCCTTCCATGCTTTTAATCGTACATTCATTCATTGCTAAATATTTCTCTTCTCTGCCGCCGTCGTTGTATCTGACAATGACCTCTAAGATCGGATATTCCACAATATGATAAGGCGTTTTTGCAATGGCTAAGACGAGCTTTTCAATTTCACTCGGCACCCAGTCAGCATAGAAGCCAAGATGACCTGTATGAACACCGACAAAGGCTGTTTCATTCAGACGGCTGCTGTAGCGGTGAAAGGCATAAAGAAGGGTGCCGTCTCCACCAACCGTAATGACAAGATCCGGCTCCTCTTCATTTAGTTCCATACCAAAATCCAATAAGTAGGTCTGAATTTTACTTTTGAGCGTGTCAGATACAGAATTCCCTTTTGAAGAAACTGCAAATTTCATGAATCCTTCTCCTTTTTCACCTTGCTGCTATGAGAGGGCAGCATCATATTTGATCAAACTGGCTCAGCTGTCGTTTTTCTTTTTCCGGGAAAATGCCACTTGTGCTTCTTGAATTTCCCCTCTAATTTCGGACATTTCTTCATCGAGACGAGATGCTGCCTCAGATGCTCTTTGAAGGCGCAGCTTGACCTTCTCCGGGATATTCCCACTATATTTATAATTCAGAGAATGCTCAATGGTCGCCCAAAAGTTCATCGCAAGCGTACGAATTTGGATTTCGACAAGGAGCTGCTTCTCTCCGTTGATCGTTTGCAGCGGATATAACACAACAAGGTGGTAAGAGCGGTATCCGCTTTCTTTATGTTCTGCAATATAGTCGCGTTTATCTACAACCACAAAATCTTTACGTGACTGGAGCATTTTTTTCACGACTTGTATATCTTCTACAAACTGGCACATAATGCGAAGTCCAGCAATATCCTGCATCGTTTCAATCTCATGCATCGGGATGTTTTTACGCTTTGCCTTTTCTAATATGCTGGCAACGGGTTTCACTCGGCCTGTGACAAATTCTACTGGTGAATGGTCATCCTCGAATTCATACAGCTTTCGAATGCCTTTTAGTTTCACTTTTAATTCTTCGACTGCTTGTTTATACGGTGCGAGGAATTGATCCCATTGTTTTTTGTCCATGAAACTTCCCCCAATTCCATATACCTAATTATTTCAGAGGAATGTGCTTTTCACTTTCTCTTCCATATCTCCGTAATTGGCATTGTCTTTAATATTGTCGATTAAATAATGTAATTCCTGTTGAAGCTGAATGAGTTCCAGCGAATATTCATCCGATGCCAAATAGACAGGGATGTCACGATTCATTGCTTCTTTTAACGGAGCCCATGTATGTTCCCCTAAAATAAGATACGAAAAGGACTCCTCGGTTTCAAGTATGTAAACGAACGCAAAGTGATCAGAATCAACAAGCATTTGTCCTGATGCTTTTGCTTTTTGGATTTGCTCTTCTGACTGGATTGTCAAAATCAGCCTGTCTTCTTTTAAAGTTGCTTCTGTGATTTCAATTCTGTTTTGCATCATGATCTCCTTTACAACAAAGTACAGCTTTATTTTATCATATCAAGTTCAATATTGATAAACCGAACTTTTGGAGAAAATCCTGTTTTTCTCTTTTAAATGATTCTTTCCCATGATTCTTCATTCTTTTTGATCCACACCTAAAGAAAATAAAGAGAAAAAACAGTCTTTTACATGGTGAACACACTTCATGTACAATAATCATATTTCCTCTAAATGAAAGGTTGATGTCAAAATGGCACAGGAAATTGAAATAGAACTAAAACAATTATTAATGAAAGAAGAATTTGAACAGCTGAAACACCATTTTCAATTGAAGGATGCGGATTTCCACAAGCAAACCAACTATTATTTTGATACACCTCAATTTGATATAAAATCTCAATTGGCTGCATTAAGAATGAGAGAAAAAAGCGGTCAATGGGTGCTCACATTAAAGGAGCCGCACGAAATAGGCTTGCTTGAAACCCACCAAACGATTGCTCCCCCATCACAACTTAACGATTTTGAGCTGCCAGAAGGTGAAGTTGCGGACAGATTAGACCACCTGAACATTCAAAAGGATCAAATTGTGTACTTTGGTTCACTTGAAACGTCAAGAGCAGAAAAAATGATCCAAGAAGGCTTAATTGTTTTGGATCACAGCCGATATTTAACAGTAGAGGACTATGAACTTGAATTTGAAGTGAGCGACCTGGAAATCGGACAAGCCGCTTTCTCCGCATTGCTCCGCAAATTTCATATCCCAGTACGAAACACGAAAAACAAAGTCGTTCGTTTTTATGAAGAAAAAATGAAATCACAGAATAGATGAATTCCTTGAAGGAGGAACATGATGAACGTTAATCAACTTCAATCCTTTATGCAGCTTCAAGCGCTTAAAACGTTACAAACAGATCCAGCACAAACGCAAATGTCTGCCGGTCAAGAATCAAATGCCCAAGCTTCATTTCAATCGCTGCTGCAAGATTTTTTAGGCGGATCAGAATTATCACGTCTCCCGCTATCCATTTCTGCTTTTATGGGCACGGACCCATCAACGGCTCCGAACACGCAATATGCGCGTACAAACCCATATTTATCTGCGATTGCCGGCAGTGATCAGCTTCCAGCTCAATCTTTGTATGGAAATGACAATCAATTAAATACAGCGAACGGCATTGGAAATGTCTTAAACAACAGCTACACACCGCCGCTTCAAAAGGCTGTCTCCAGCGGCTCATCATCAAATGAGATTAATCAAATCGTGTCACAAATGGCTCAAAAGCATGGCGTTCCTGAAAAGCTGATTCACGCGGTCATCAAGCAGGAATCCGGCTATCGCACAAATGCTGTCAGCCATGCAGGTGCGCTTGGTCTCATGCAGCTCATGCCATCTACGGCTAAGTCACTTGGTGTAAATAATGCCTTTGATGCGGCCCAAAACATTGAAGGCGGAACGAAGTATATAAAACAAATGCTCCAAAAATATAACGGAAATATCTCACTCGCCTTAGCTGCCTATAATGCAGGTTCAGGAAATGTAGATAAATACGGGGGCATTCCTCCATTTAAAGAAACACAAAATTATGTAAAGAAAATCACAGCTCAATATTTCGCTTAAACCGAAGAGAATAACCTCTTCGGTTTTTTGTATGTCGCTTTTCCCCCTTTTTTGACTGAATGTGTTATGATATGGTCAATTGATCACGGAACCCACCCCACTCTTTATTTAGAGCAGACCAAAGCTGTTTGTTTGTGGAATTGAGATGAGGTTGTTAAAATAAGTACAAGAATAGAAACAATAAAATAGAACAAACTGAATATCACTTTTGAAATAAATGAAATGCGCAATAGGGTGAGTCATCCTATTAACTACGAGTAAAAGGAGTAGTCAACATGGTACAATCGTTTAACGCACCTTACGAAGCGGTTGGAGAGGAACTTCTATCGCAACTTGTTGATACTTTTTATGAAAATGTAAAGTGTCATCCTTTGCTTCATCCTATTTTCCCGGATGACTTAAAAGAAACAGCAAGAAAACAAAAACAGTTTTTAACGCAATATTTAGGCGGACCACCGCTCTATACAGAGGAGCATGGCCACCCAATGCTGCGGGCGAGACATCTCCCTTTTCCGATTACTGAGGAGCGGGCGGACGCATGGCTTGAATGCATGGAGGATGCAATGGATCAAGTAGGACTAACCGGCGATATTCGTGACTTTTTATTTGAACGGCTTTCTCTGACGGCTCGTCATATGGTCAACCAAACACCTGAAAAGGATGGACGATCTTGAGCTGCAATTCGCACGATCAATATTTCTCACACTGTCACGGACATCCTCAAAAGCCGATTGAAATCTATGTATTCATTGATCCTCTAAGCCCAGACTGCTGGTTATTAGAGCCATCCATTAAAAAATTGAAAATGAAATATGGCCGTTTTTTCACTTTACGAACAGTAACAAGTTCTAGTATTAATGCATTGAATCGGAAAAGAAAGAAGCATTTACTGACTGAAGCATGGGGGAAATTTGCCACTAAAACGCAGACCAAAAAAGAACAAATGCTGTCTGAACAAATTGTGACATCACCCTACCTCGCCTCACTCGCACTAAAAGCAGCGGAGCTTCAGGGCAGAAAATGCGGAATGAAATTTTTGCGTCTCATTCAAGAATCACTTTTTTGCCATCAGCAAGATGTCACAAGTGAGCAGGTGCTGATAGAAAATGCAAAAAGTGCTGGTCTGGACATCGAGGAATTCCAGCGCGACATTCATTCTCAAAGTGCGGTGAAAGCACTACAATGTGATATGAAAATTGCAGCTGAAATGGATGTATCTGAGCTTCCGACCTTCGCCTTTTTTAATACCGTAAATGGAGATGAAGGATTAAAAATTTCAGGTGCCTACTCTTATGATATATACGAGGAAATCCTTTTTGAAATGATTGGTGAAAAACCAACACCATCAGAACGGCCTCCAATTGAATGGTTTATTGCATACTTTCAATTTGCATCCGCAAAAGAGATAGCCGTTGTTTATGACCTGACGCTTGAAGAAGTTGAACGAGAAATGAAGAAGCTGGCTTTCGCTCAAAAGGTAGAACGTGTACAAGTGCAGCAAGAAATGTTTTGGCGCTATAAAGAGAATGACAACCATACAGATCTTGATGTATATCGCTGTGAAAATGAACATGGGTGCTGACCCATGTTTTTTCTTTACTTCAAAAAGGAATATTTGTTCTATTTATAGACACGAAGAAACCGCGCCGGGATAAGCGCGGTTTCACTATGTCTTAACGACAACAAAGGGGATGGGAGAAATTTTTCACGGTCAAACAAAGGGGTAATGTTTGTATGTGATTAATTTCACATCTGTAGTATATCAAATTTTGTCGACTTATGACAACAGATATACTATATGTTCATATTTTTGTCACAAAACATAAGAGGGTTGTCACTTTCATATAGTAAAAGTAACAAAAAAATGGGGGGATCTGCATGCGCAGCACAACTATTGGACTTGTTGCCATTGGCTTATGTTTCTTTTTAAATATATTAGGCTTAATGAAAATGCTTCCTCTTTATTTGACGTCTCCACTCTTATTTGCTGCGATTCTTTTTACGCTTTATCGAATGAATCACCGTAAGACCTTTAGAGGTTTTAAAGGTTGATCATTAAAAAGGATTGGCCTCTACATCTGAAGAGGTCTTTTTTATGAGAAAAAAACTCCTGTCAAAAGATGAGCTGGCACTCACACGTCTGACAGAAGTCTTTTCATTACTCACCTGTTTTGGAGATGAGCTCTTCCATTTCTTTTAGTTTCTCTTCAAACAATTGGCATGCTGCTTCAATTGGTTCTTTAGAAGCCATATCAACACCAGCTTTTTTCAGCACATTGATTGGATAATCAGAGCTTCCTGCTTTAAGGAAATCTGTATAGCGCTCTACCGCTGGTTTTCCTTCTTGTAAGATTTGCTTGCTTAATGCCTGCGCCGCACTATAGCCTGTCGCATATTGATACACATAATAGTTGTAATAGAAATGAGGAATTCTCGTCCACTCTAATCCAATTTCCTTATCAACCACCATGCCGTCACCAAAATACTTCTTGTTCAGGTCATAATAAAGGTTCGTCATAAATTCTGGCGTTAAAGCCTCTCCTTCTTGTGCTTTCACATGAATAAGATGCTCAAACTCAGCGAACATCGTTTGTCTGAATACTGTTCCTCTAAATCCTTCTAACAAGTGGTTTAATACATACAAGCGCTGTTTTTTATCGTCTAAATGATTAAGCAGGTATTCGCCTAGTAACGCTTCATTTGTAGTGGAAGCCACTTCAGCTACAAAGATACTATAGTTTCCATACGGATATGGCTGGTGTTTTCTTGTGTAGTAGCTGTGGACAGAGTGCCCAAATTCATGAGCCAGCGTAAACAAATTATCAATGTTATTCTGCCAGTTCATGAGGATATATGGATTTGTACCATAGCTTCCTGATGAATAAGCACCGCTTCGTTTGCCTTTATTCTCATAAACGTCTACCCAGCGATTTTCGAGTCCTTCTTTTAACACAGACACATATTCTTCTCCTAATGGCGCTAACCCTTTCAGCATATAATCCTTTGCTTCATCGTAGGTGAGCTTCATGCCAGCATCTTTCACAAGTGGTGTATACAAGTCGTAATTGTGCACTTCATCAAGCTTTAATACCTTTTTGCGTAATTCAATATAGCGGTGTAATAACGGTAAATATTGATGAACTGTATCAATTAGATTGTCATACACTTCTTCTGGGATGCTGTTTCGTGATAATGCTGCTTCTCTTGCTGATTTGTAATTTCGTACTTTTGCATAAAAGTTATCCTTTTTAATTGAACCGCTTAGTGTAGAAGCAAGTGTGTTCTTATACTGATCATACGTTTTATACACAGCTTTAAATGCATTCTTTCTCACTTCACGATCATCACTATTTAAAAATGTGATAAAGTTGCCGTGGGTAATTTTCTTTTCCTCCCCATTCTCATCCTTTACAGAAGGGAATGAAATATCGGCGTTGTTAAACATACTAAACGTAGTAGATGAAGATGAAAGTGGTTCAGATGCCTCAGCTAATAAAGCTTCTTGCTCCTCACTTAAAATATGTGGACGCTCTTTATTAATTTCTTCGAGAGCATGTGAATACAGTTTTAATTCTTCTTTTTCTAGTATGAATTGCTGCAATTTATCTTCTTGAATCGATAAAATCTCTGGAACAATATAAGCAGATGTACTAGACAGCTGTGTAAATAGATTCGATGCCTTATCATTTAACGCCTGAAATGATGAGTTCGTTGTATCTTCATCATATTTCATGTGCGCATATGTATAAAGCTTGCCAAGCTTTTCAGAAAGTTGATCCTGAAAGGTGAGGGCTTCATACAGAACATCAGCAGAATGGGCCAGCTTGCCTTTAAACTGGGCCAGCTTCGGAATTTCTTTTTTGACCGCTTCGAATTCCTTGTTCCATGCATCAACGCTTTCAAAAATATCTTCAAGACGCCATTTGTTTTCTTCTTTTACTTCGCTTCTGTCTGGTAAATGATTGTTTTTGTTTTGTGAAGTCATATGAATCCCCCTTGCATGAGTTGTGTTGAACCAACCTTTCGGAAAGTGAAAGAAATTGGTGTTGTATTTATCTTCTTTGTTTTGAACTATATTTGTCAAATCATATGCAGAAATAAATACCAAACAGACTAAAAAAATGAGAAAAAAGCGTTTCTTTTGATTCAATAGCAGCACCACCTTTTTCTTATCATGATCAAAGTGGTCATGAAACATGCTAATGAAATAAGAAAGCATCTCGTTTTAACACTTCATCTAGTGTTCGTATAGGCATTTGATTCGACGATACTTCATAATTACCCTCTTTCGTCATATGTAAAAACCCTTGTCTTACAAGCGCATTTACATATGCAGTGACCACCTCTTTTATTTCTTCTCTTGAAACATCGCCATATCGGAGTTTCACTTCTTTCATTTGCACACATCGATTGATTTCCATCATCAGCTGTTGAATCGTCACTCTTCCGCTTCCTTTTTTCCGCATCATCCAATCATAGAGGCACCCCTGCCAAACATACACGGGACTTGTAAAGATATACGCTTCTTGCACCGGGATAAATAATTCAGTTGGCAAAAAAGGGAATGCTGTTTGATGATGCTCATAAAAAATATCTCTCAAACGTTTGCTTTCATTTGATAAAATGCGAGGAGGACGCAACCTAAATTGCTGTATACATTTAATCCATTGTTGGTTTACTTGACGCTTGCTTGAAGGCGGAGATAGAAATGCCGGAATTACGCGGTATGATGAAGGCGGTCTGACAGTCATGGCCGCACATATTTTCGTTGGTTGAAACACGAGGAATTGATCAAGATGGATGAACCTATTCTGGATCGGGCAGAAAAAAATCAACCGCCTTTCCTCTGATTCCCTTAAAATTCCCCAATGAATGGAGGAGAAAGAAAAAAGCTGGGCAGATTTTCGGTTTAAACGATTTGCCCCTATCATCCATATGGGAAAGAGCCCTGCCTCGCGGAGACCTGCTGTTCTTTTGCGAAGCTCTTGCCGGGAAATATTTGCACATTGAAATTCGATTGCATAGGTTTCATTTCCTATAGAGACGGTCACATCAGGACGCTGATGAATATTTGACATATACTTTTCCAGCGCAGGTTTATGTCCAAGCCCCTTCAGCCAATTCATAATAGCATCCTTTCCCGCCTGATGATAAGCCGTTTCGCCTGAGGCTAACGGACATGCTGTCAGCTGTTTATGCGCAAAATGATAGACACGATGCTCCCCTAGCTTTAATTGCACCTCCTCCCTGCACTCAGGACAATAAAATTTGCACGTCGTTCTTACATGCTCCAGACGGCTTTTCGATAGATGATGTGTCATTCGGATAAGCTTACCGTTATCCATAATTGCTGCATTCATTCAGTTCGCCCCTTGCTCTTTGATAACCGTATTATAGCTTGTTCTTCTATAAGGAAGCGAAAAGGCAAAATGAATTTTTACCGTGTCAAAAGATGATTTTAATAATCATTTCTTCAGTAAAATCAAAAATCCCCCTTATAGAAAAGGGGGAAAATATAATCTTTATAAAAGTGGTGATAATAATCTTGCGGTTGATTCAAACAGTCTGACCCTCAAAGGTCTCTTTGCGAACTCTTCTGAAACAATTTCATGTGAATGCTCTAAATCACCTAAGAAATCGTTGACGAGCTTCTCTGTGCTTTTCGTTTTATAGAGGAAGGCATTCACTTCAAAGTTCAAATGAAAGCTTCTCATATCCATGTTTGCCGTTCCAATTGAAGCCAGTTCATTATCCACAATAATAAATTTACTATGCATAAAGCCTTGATCATACTCGTACACCTTCGCCCCTGCGTCAAGAAGCTCTGGGAAGTATGAACGAGACGCATGGAAAACAATCCGTTTATCTGGATTCTTTGGAGCAATAATCCGGACATCTACTCCGCTCAATGCGGCAATTTTCAATGCTGACAAAATATCATCATCCGGGACAAAATACGGTGAAGCGATCCAGATGGACTTTTTAGCGGAGATGATCATAGAGAAAAAGAGATTTTTAATGACCTCCCACTGCTTGTCAGGCCCGCCAGCAATCATTTGTACGCCTTCTGTTGTACTCTCAAGGTGGCTGAAATCTTTGAAATAGTCCACACCTGAGCATCTTTCATTCGTCATATAATACCAATCCTGCATGAAAATCTGCTGGAGGTCACGAACAGCTTCGCCTTTAATCATCAGGTGTGTATCACGCCAGAATCCATATTGTCTGCTTCGGCCCAAGTATTCGTCTCCAATGTTAAGCCCGCCGACAAATCCCACTTCTCCATCAATTACGACAATTTTTCTATGATTTCGGAAGTTGATTTTATTATTTAAAAGGGGGAGCCTTACTGGTAAAAACGGAACGATCTGAACGCCAGCCTTTTCTAGGTCAGCAATATATTGACGAGAAAGCTTTAAGCTTCCTACATCGTCATATAAAAAACGGACAATCACGCCATTTTTCGCTTTTTCAATGAGAATCTCCTTTAATTCTTGACCAAGGTCATCGTGGCGGAGAATGTAATATTCTAAATGAATGTGATGAGTTGCTTTTTTAATCTCTTCAAAAATATGAGAGAATGTTTCTTCACCATTGGTTAAGACTTTAGAGGACGTGCGATATGTAATAGGAGTATGTCCGAGTCTGTGGGCCAGCTTAAATAAGAGCTGCTGATGATCACCCATATGCGTCATTTTTTCAATCGCTTCTCTATGGATACGTTCATCTTCCTGGATTAACTTCTCGTCCAATACCGCCTTCTTTTCAAACAGCCGGCGCTTTTTGATATTGCGTCCAAAGAAAATGTAGAACAAAAAGCCGAATAACGGAAAGCTGCCAAGCAGGACAAGCCATGTAATCGTTTGAGACGGATTCCGGTTCTCCAAGAAAATAACAAATCCGATGAAAATAATCGATAAAGTAAATAGAACACTGACAGAACTTAATACACTTACCGCTAAATCACCGACAATCAATTGGATGATTAAATAAGCACCTATCGTAATGATTAGAAAAAATAGAACTTTGACTAAATTTCTCATTTCATTTTTCTCCTTGCCGATCTCTTTATTTACCTATTCATTCAGATAAAAAAGCCGATTCCTCTATAGAAATCGACTTTTTGTTAGTTACGAGAAGTGCTGTTGAATCGTTTCAAGGGCATTCCCTTCGATAATCAGCTGACCGTATTCTTTCAGTCTGTAGATGCTGACCACTGATTCATGAGCATATTCAAGCAAAATGCTGAGCTTATTCTCCACTTGCTCATCTGACAAATCCTCGTGGAAGTCAACATATAGATAATAACGGTTTTCAAACGAATATAAACTTGTGGTAAAATCCTGCATATTTAATTGAGAAAGTGCAATCAAATCTTCAAAGTCATCCATTTTTAACACAAATTGAAGTTGAAGTTTTTTGTCCTTCTCATTATGTTCTTCTTGATCTTGCTCTTCTTTATGAAAATCATCAAGCAGTGCGTCTAAGCTTTCTTCATCTGTTTGATCTTTTTTATCTTCTGGAATCGGCAATTCGAGCTTTTGTCCATCTTTAGAAAGTTGGGCTTTTGTCACGACAATTTCAAGACCTTTGTCAAGTGCCTGTACTTGAATCCAAAGCGGTCCCTCTACTGCAAATTCTTCTTCTTCGTGCACTTCGTCCATTACTTCCCAAAACAGCTCTTCACTGCGCTCACGATTATACCAAATCTCTTCACGGTCAAATCCGCGATCTTCAATATCACCGTAGGAAATATAAAATTTTACTGTATGTTCATTTATTCTTTCGATTTCCATTTTGCCAACCTTCCCTTCTATATAAGATGTTGAAGGGACATACAAGCTCCCAATTAATAGTACTTTACTACACTTTACCCGTTCCGTCTACATGTTAACCGTTTAAAGAATTGAGGTATTGCTTCGTACTGTCTATTTTATGATAAAACATGAATAAAAGAAATAAAAACGCATTTTTTGCAGAGAAAACTTGCAGAAACATATATTTGAATTGTCCTCATATATTGGTTGTACGAGCTTTATTAGGACAAGAGGTGAAATGGATGGAAACAGAGTGGATCGTATCCTTACTGATGATTATTGGCATAGACCTGATTTTAGGCGGAGATAATGCACTCATCATTGCGATGGCCAGTCGAAGTTTATCACATGACAAACGCAATAAAGCCATTTGGATCGGCACTCTTTTAGCCGTGTTGATGAGAATTACAATGACTGGTGCCGCCGTTTATTTATTGACTATCCCTTATTTGCAGTTTATTGGCGGTCTTTTTCTCCTTTATATAGGATACAATCTGTTAATTGAACAAAAGAAGGAATCCATTCGGATTAAGAGCAGCGGCTCCCTTTGGCGTGCAGTTCAAACCATTGTGATTGCCGACCTCTTTATGTCACTTGATAATGTCATCGCAGTTGCAGGTGCAGCAAAAGGGAACATGCTTCTGACCGCGTTTGGCCTCATGATTTCTGTACCGATTATTATTTGGGGAAGCAAACTGATTCATGCAGCTTTAACTAAAATTCCGTTTCTTTTATACGGAGGAAGTGCACTTTTGGCCTTTACTGGCGGAGAAATGATTGTGCGTGATGTGAAATTGACTGAATTTATGTCACAGCATGCCACGCTTGAATTGATGCTACCGTTTTTAACCGTCATTACTGTCATATTAGCAAGCCTCTTTTACGAACAAACGGCTGAAAACAAATAAAAAAAGCTGCCAAATGATCGGCAGCTTTTCGCGTTTTTATTAGTTAGCAAGTCGCTGAGCTTCTCTTAGTTGGAATGTACGAACCGTTCTTGGTAAGAAACGTCTAATTTCATCTTCATTGTACCCAACTTGTAATCTTTTTTCATCCAAGATAATTGGACGACGCAAAAGACCTGGATGCTCATTGATTAGTTTATACAATTGTTGAAGCGGCATTGTCTCAACATTGACATTTAGTTTTTGGAATACTTTTGAACGTGTTGAGATAATTTCGTCTGTACCGTCTTCTGTCATTCGAAGAATTTCTTTGATTTCATCGATTGAAAGAGGCTCAGAAAAAATGTTTCTCTCTTGATATGGGATATTGTGCTCTTCTAACCACGCTCTTGCTTTTCTACATGATGTACAGCTTGGTGATGTGTATAATGTTACCATAAATCTTCACTCCTCAATTTGTAGAATGAATATTGATCTGTATTCTTAAATTAAAATTGTTCTAAATAAGTAATCTTTATAGTGATTATACTATAAAAAAGTAAGTGTGAACAGATTTTCTTGCAATTTTTGTGACAAAAACTAGACAATTTCATTCATTTTGTCGTGCTGCTGGATGTCAGAACATTCTCATTTACTCGAGATGATCGAAAATATTTTTTTGCTTTCTATTTTCAATGATCTTCAATACATCATCAACATCCTCATACGATTGTCCATACCATTCTTCATCTTTATACGTATGGATTCGTTCATAGGTCTTCCTCATGGCTTCCATGATCTCTTCCTCATGATTTGTAAGAGGCGACCAATAAAGAATTTCCATGCGGTTCACTTCATTAGTTGCAAGTGACCTGCGTTTATAACCGATTGATTCTGCATGCTTGAAGTGCTCTCTTTGGTAAAACTTTAGGCGTTTTGCAGTATCTGCATCATCTTCATCTACAGGCTCGACCTCAAGCAAGATCGGTTTCTTTTTTTCCTTCAGCTTATGAATAAGCTTTGACCCGAGGCCTTCACCTCTTGCATCTTTGGAAACAAATAAATAATCAATAAAGATGAAAGAATCAAATTCGGCGTACATCATCACATGATGAGGTCCTTCCTCCTTATGATAAATATCACTTCTTTCCTTTAATAAAGCTTCCATATGCTCTTTTGACTTCATTTCTTCTATCGGGAAGTATTCACTGAGCTTTTCATACCAATTCATGGATTTGCTCCTTATGCTATAGTTAAGAACCACTTCCTTAGATATTCCCGATTTCCTGCTATTTAAACGCCTGTACTAGTAAGACGCAGCAAAGTCTAAAGTAGTTTCACTTTTTTTCAATTAACGCAAAAAAAGTTTTATAACGAACGATTCATGACGAGTTGAATACAGACAAACAGGATAATTGTCATCGCAATTTGAAGCATGATGAAATAAAGATATTTTACGCGCCGTGCTTCTTTCTTCTGACCGCTTGTCTTTCGGTTAAGCAAATATTCCACCGAAAAAGACACAATCCCAATGAGCACCATAAACGCGAGCATCCACTTTCCTCCGTTTGGTTTCCTGAAAAAAGACGTTGAAAAAAGCATGAATACAAGGAGAACATGAAGCAATGAATAACGATAAGTTTTCCAATTTAACATTTGATTTCCTCCGGTATCTGATTGCACTTAACTAAAAATTACCATCATCTTGTTTTTTTGTAAAATAAAAAAAGAAGCACTGACTTAGCAGTGCTTCTTCCTTCTTATGATTGTTTCGCCTGTAGCTCTTTGAATTCTTCCTCTGTGCAGCTCACAAAGTGGCCTGGCTTCACTTCACGGAACTCGGTGTTTGTTCCTTTGTGAACAGATGGATCATACTTGATTCGTTTGCGGTTACGCTCATAATCAGGATCTGGAAGCGGAATCGCAGACAGCAATGATTTTGTATATGGATGAAGCGGGTTTTCGTATAATTCATTCGCTGGTGCCAGCTCAACCAATTTTCCGAAATACATCACGCCGATACGATCGCTGATGTATTTTACCATGGACAAGTCATGGGCAATGAATAAGTACGTTAAACCTTTTTCCTCTTGAAGCTCTTTCAATAAATTGACGACCTGCGCTTGGATCGACACGTCTAATGCAGAGATTGGTTCATCGGCGATGATGAAATCCGGCTCTACTGCTAATGCACGTGCAATTCCGATACGCTGCCTTTGACCGCCTGAGAATTCATGCGGGTATCTGTTCGCATGCTCTTTGTTCAAGCCAACAGTTTCAAGTAATTGGTACACACGCTCTTTACGCGCCTGTTTTGTTTTTGCAAGGCCATGAATGTCGATGCCCTCTGCAATGATATCAAGCACTGTCATTCTAGGGTTGAGTGAAGCATATGGATCTTGGAAGATCATCTGCATTTGACGGTTGAACTCAAGCATTTTTTGTCTTGATTTCTTCCCGTGTACATTTTCTCCCTTATAAAGAACTTCACCATCTGTCGCATCATAAAGTCTAATGATCGAACGGCCCGTAGTGGATTTACCACAACCAGACTCACCTACAAGACCAAGCGTTTCACCTTTGTAAATATCAAATGAAACCCCATCAACTGCTTTCACAGTTCCTCTTGCTGTATGGAAATGCTGTTTCAAATTTTTGATTTCTAACAGTTTTTCTGCCATGCTATTCACCCTCTTTTACTAATACAGGTTTTTCGTAGCTACCTTCTAGTTCACGCATTCTCGCCTTTACAGAAGCAGGCGGTTCAACTTTAGGTGCATTCGGATGAAGTAGCCATGATTTCACATAATGCGTATCTGATACTTTGAACATTGGCGGTTCTTGTTCAAAGTCAATTTTCATTGCATAATCGCTGCGGAGTGCAAATGCATCTCCTTTCGGCGGGTTTGTCAGATCTGGCGGTGTTCCTGGAATGGCAGTCAGCTTTCCTTCATCTCCGCCATCTGTGTCAAGACTCGGCATGGATGCTAAAAGTCCCCATGTATACGGATGCTTAGGATTGTAGAAAATTTCATCGACAGTCCCTGTCTCCACAATCTGTCCTGCATACATAACAGCTACACGATCAGCGACGTTGGCAACAACACCTAGATCATGCGTAATAAAGATAATCGAAGTGTCAACCTTTTGCTGAATTTCTTTCATTAATTCTAAAATTTGTGCTTGAATTGTTACATCAAGTGCAGTCGTTGGCTCATCGGCAATCAGCAACTTTGGATCTGCTGCAAGCGCCATGGCGATGACAACCCTTTGTCTCATCCCGCCACTAAATTCGTGCGGATATTGTTTAATTCTTTTTTCAGGCATTGGAATTCCAACGAGCTCCAATAGTTCAATGGCTCTTTTTTCAGCCGCTTCTTTTGAAATTTGTTCATGCTTGAATAGCACTTCTGTAATTTGTTTCCCGACTTTCATCGTTGGATTCAAAGACGTCATCGGATCTTGGAAGATCATTGAGATATCTTTTCCTCGAATGGTTTGCATTTGTTTCTCAGTTTTCTTGACAATATCTTGGCCATCAAACAGGATCTGTCCGCGCTTGAAATAACCCGGCGGCATCGGAATTAATCTCATGATCGCTTGTGATGTCACACTTTTACCAGAGCCAGATTCACCTACAATAGCAAGTGTCTCGCCTTTATTTAAGTGGAAGTTCACACCACGAATGGCTTGAACCTCTCCACCATATGTTTTAAATGAGATTGCAAGGTCTTTCACCTCTAGAATACGTTCACGTTCCATCCTAATCACTCCTTATTTACGCAACTTCGGATCTAAAGCGTCTCTTAGTCCGTCTCCAACCACGTTAAAACCAAACATTGTAATACAGATAAATGCGGCTGGGAACCATAATCTCCAAGGGTAGTACGTCATGGCCGGAATTCCGTCAGACGCCATTGTTCCCCAGCTCGCTAACGGAGCCGGTACACCAAGCCCTAGGTAGCTTAGGAATGCCTCTGTGAAGATAGCAGAAGGAATCGTTAATGTCATCGTCACAAGAATTGGTCCCATTGAGTTTGGAATTAAGTGTTTAAATAAAAGTCTAGATGTTTTCGCACCTAATGTTTGTGCTGCAAGAACGTATTCTTGACTCTTTAATTGTAAAACCTGTCCCCGAACAATACGTGCCATGTTAATCCAGCCTACGACTGTCATGGCGAGGATAATCGTTAATAATCCTTTTGGCAGAACAACCATCATTAAGATAACCATTAATAGTGTTGGAATTGCCCATAAAACGTCTGCGATACGCATCATCACTTCATCTGTACGGCCGCCTTTGAACGCAGCAATACTTCCCCAGATAATACCGATGATCACGTCAAGGACCGCTGCAGCAAGACCGATGAAGATCGAAATTCTTGCCCCGACCCATGTACGGACAAACATGTCACGTCCTAAATCATCTGTACCAAACCAGTGCTCTTTTGAAGGCGGCTGGTCAGCATTCAGCAAATCGGTCGTGGAGTAATCATATTTAGAAAACATCGGAACAAAGATGGCCAGCATCACAATAATAAAAATGATTGTAAGTCCAACCATTGCAAGTTTATTGGCACGGAAGCGAAGCATGGCATCCTTCCATAAAGATAGACTAGGTTTAGAAATTTTTTCAGATTCTGCTGCGTCAGCTGTCGCAGGCACAAATAAATCTTTTCTCATCTCTTCCATGTGTTAGACCCCTTTCTTCGCCTTCGTCAGTTTAATTCTAGGATCGATAATACCGTAGAGGACGTCAACGACTAGAATACTGATTAATAGAATAATACTGTAGAAGACTGTAACACCCATGATGACGGTGTAATCACGGTTTGTAATGCTTGTGACAAAGTGAGAGCCTAATCCAGGGATACCAAAAATCTTCTCAACGACAAAACTACCTGTTAAAACTGAAGCAGCCATTGGTCCCATGTATGTGATAACAGGTAACAATGCGTTTCGGATGGCGTGTTTGATCGTCACAGCAGATTTTGTTAAGCCTTTTGCTCTAGCCGTTCTAATGTAGTCACTATTTAGTACTTCAAGCATACTTGACCGTGCAAGTCTAGCGATAAATGCCATTGGCATGAAGGAAAGTGCAATAGAAGGTAGTACGGTGCTTGCCCAAGACTCCCATCCTGCAACTGGGAAGATCGCTATAATACTTGCCTCAGATGCAAATACATATTGTAGTAGCGCCGCTAAAATGAAACTTGGAACTGAAATTCCAAAGATCGTTAAAATGGCAATCGTATAGTCTTGCCACTTGTTATGATAGAGCGCTGCAAGGACCCCAAACAATACACCAAATGCTAATGCGAGGAGAATTGCCTCAATTCCGAGGGTAAAGGAAACGGGGAATCCAGAACTGATTAAGTCATTTACGGTTTGTCCTTTATATTTAAATGAGGGACCAAAATCTAATGTTGCAACTGAACCTAGGTAGCTTACATATTGAACAAATAAGGGCTTGTCCAATCCGTAGTGCTCGTTTAGGTTTGCTTCAATTTCAGCAGGAAGTTTCTTCTCACCAGAGAATGGACCACCAGGTGCTGCCTGCATGAGAAAGAAAGTTGCAGTTACAATAACAAACAGTGTGATTAAAATATATATTAATCGCTTACCGATATATTTAAGCAACGGAATTGCACCTCCATGATTTTACAACAATTTCTCTAATCAGCAAGAAAGGTATATGGAGAGACATCCTCCATATACCTTAAGATCCTTGCCGTAGATCTCTTACACTATTACTCTTACTTTTCGAAATGTGCCCATTTGTATTGAACATCACCTAGTCCAGATACAACTACACCTTTAAGTTTTGGATCTTGTACCCAAAGCTGAGTGTAGAAGTAAATTGGTGCTACAGGCATATCGTTGATGATGATTTCTTCTGCTTTTTTCAGCATTTCTTCACGCTTCGTTTTATCTGTTTCTTTTGCAGAATCATTCAACAATTGTTTGTACTCTTTGCTTTCCCATCCAGTGTCGTTGTTTCCACCGTCTTTATCTTTGTAAAGCTCAAGGAAGTTCACTGGATCGTTGAAGTCACCTAACCAGCCCATACGTCCGATTTGGTAGTCTCCGCTGTGGATTTTGTCGATGTATACGTTCCACTCAGAGTTATCAAGTTCAACTTTCACACCTAAATCTTTTTTCCACATTTCTTGAATTGCTTGTGCAATCTTTTGGTGGCCCTCATCTGTGTTGTAAGAAAGTTTCAATGTTGGAAGATCAGAAACAGACTTATAACCTAATTCTTTCGCACCTTTTTCAAGAAGCTTTTTAGCTGTATCTACATCATGATCTTTGAAGTAGCCAGTTTTGTTATCTGTGAATCCTTCCATTGTTGGTGGAACGATTGCCATTGCTGGAACTTGTTCACCTTGCGTAATTTTGTCAACGATCGCTTGACGGTTGATTGAGTATGCAAGGGCCTTACGGATGTTTGCATTGTTTAAAGGTTTTACTTCTGTGTTGAATTTGTAGTTATAGATACCAGCGATCGTTTGAATTTTCAGACCGCCTTCTTTTTTCAATGTTTTTAAAGACTCAGTTGGAAGGCTTCCAGTTGGAGAACCAGCCCAGTCAAGCTCGCCTTTTTTGAACATGCTAAGTTCAGTGTTTGTATCTTTGATCATAGACATGTTGATTTTTTTCAATTTCACAGTATCTTTATCCCAGTATTCATTGTTCTTTTCAAGCGTGATAGAACCGCCATGTTTCCATTTAGAAAGAACGAATGGTCCGTTAGATACGTAGTTTTCACCAGCATTTGTGTACCAGTTTTTATTCTTTTCAGCCACTTTTTTGTTGACTGGCATATAAGTATAGAATGCAGTTAGTTCAGTAAAGAACGGTGTTGGGTTCTCTAGCTCAACTACAAGCGTTTTGTCGTCTTTAGCTTTAATGCCAACATCAGCAACTTTCGCTTTCCCTTTGTTTGCTGCTTCAGCACCTTTAATATAGTAAAGCTGGTAAGCATATTGAGATTCATTTTTAGGATCTAATGCCCATTTCCAAGCATATTCAAAATCTTCTGCTTTTACAGGGTCACCATTAGACCATTTTGCATCACGAAGTGTGAATGTATAAGTTTTACCATCAGCACTTGTTTTGATATCAGAAGCCATTGCATTTTCTGGCTTTCCTTCAGCGTTAATTCTTGTTAACCCTTCAAAAGTCTGACGGATGACACTACCTGAAGTTGAATCATTTGCCAATCCCGGATGTAAAGAAAAAGGCTCAGTGGAGATATTCACATTTAATGTTGTTTTAGCCTCTCCAGAACTGCTCGTGCTGTCGCCTGATTTGTTTCCGCTGAAACCACAAGCGCTTAATACAAGTGTGAAAATAAGCATTAAAGTAACAACAGACCAACGCTTTTTCAACTGTATTCCCCCTTATAATATGTTTTTAGTTCAAAGGTCTCGATAGAAGATGAGATTCAGATTTAAGAAATAGCGTAAAAAAGTCCCTAAATAGCTTACTTTCTATTTCTTTTGTTTTTTCTGAATTTTCACTATGTAAAGAGCCTAGCACAAACGTGTGAACAAATTCATTATAATGAATAGAATAATTTATTGCAATATCAATTTCATATATTTTTTAAAAACGTAAATGGGGATAAAGAGGGATTTTTATAAACTAAAGTCTCAATCACTTCAACAAATTAAAGCGTAAATTGATTAAAATAATTTAACAAATTCAGCAGGAATAATGTTTTATACATATAATTAATCATCCTTTTTTAAAAAATTCTGACAGTTATTTGGTATTTTATCTAAAATTTTAAGTGTCAATAGGCATGATGAGAAGGTCACATAAAGGCTTCGTGACTTTTTCATGGTCATCCTTTATAATAGATAGACATATTGTTGCGATGAAAAAGAAGAGTACATATATTCACCATTTACAGAGAGTCTGCGGCCGGTGTGAGCAGATAATGGCATGTATGGAATGGGCTTTGGAGCAGCTAACCGAACACTTCTAAAAAAGTGAGTAGGCTTAGACGGAGCAGTCTCCGTTATCAACGTCTTGAGTGATTTCTATGTGAAATAACAAGGGTGGTACCACGGTTCATTCGTCCCTTTTCTGTTGAAAAGTGATGGGTGGGCCTTTTTATATTGAAGAAAAGAGGTTTTAGTATGACAAAGAAGACAATTTTTTCAGGTATTCAGCCGAGCGGTTCTGTCACGTTAGGGAACTATATTGGAGCAATGAAGCAATTTGTCGATTTGCAGCATGACTATAATGGCTATTTTTGTGTCGTGGATCAACATGCGATTACAGTGAGTCAGGACCGATTAGCTCTCCGCCAAAATATTAGAAGCTTAGCAGCTCTTTATTTAGCTGTTGGACTTGATCCAGAGAAAGCGACATTGTTTATCCAATCAGAGGTACCTGCTCACGCCCAGGCAGGATGGATGCTGCAATGTGTTGCTTATATTGGGGAATTAGAAAGAATGACCCAATTTAAGGACAAATCCGCTGGTAAGGAAGCAGTTGTTTCAGGCCTATTAACGTATCCCCCATTAATGGCTGGCGATATTTTATTATATGGTACTGATTTAGTCCCTGTTGGAGAAGACCAAAAGCAGCACCTTGAATTGACTAGAACGCTTGCTGAACGCTTTAACCGAAAGTACAATGATATCTTCACTGTGCCTGAAGTGAAAATCCCAAAAGAAGGCGCTCGGATTATGTCTTTAACAGATCCAACGAAAAAAATGAGCAAATCCGATCCGAACCAAAAATCCTTCATTACCTTATTAGATGAACCAAAGCAACTTGAAAAGAAAATTAAAAGTGCTGTGACGGATTCAGAAGGCATCGTGAGGTATGACAAAGAGAACAAACCTGGAATTGCCAACTTGCTGACGATTTATTCTGTATTAGGCAACATATCGATTGCAGAGCTGGAGCAAAAGTACGAAGGCAAAGGATATGGTGAGTTTAAAGGAGATCTTGCGAACGTTGTCATTGATGCTTTAAAACCAATTCAAGATCGATACCATGAACTCATTGAATCAGACGAGCTTGACCGTATTCTAGACGAAGGTGCTGAAAAAGCAAACCGCGCAGCAAACAAAATGCTGAAAAAAATGGAGAATGCGATGGGTCTTGGCAGAAAACGCAAATAAAAAAAGCTTGCAGCACGACTCGCTGCAAGCTTTTTCTAGTTTACTTTTGATTCGTTTTCCATTTCCCAAAGCTTTTCGAAAAAAGGCTGTCCTTTAATCATTTTTTCACAGAAGGCTAAATGATTCTCTGACCACCCATCAATCGTTTCATTGTAAAGCATGTTCCAAATCTCTTCGAAAGACATTCGTTTGATTTGGTTGTACATCCGCGGGTTCCATTCCGTATACCAATACGCAATCTCCGCCCTGTTTTTGAGCCCTTTTAATTGATCGAGCGCCATAAACATCAGCTGTTTCAGCTGTCTTTCTTTTCTCGTTAATCCGCTGATATGCTGCGGCGGCAGTGATAGAATGTGATACTCTTTTGTCGATTCAAGGCTGTCCTTAGAAAATTCATATTCCTCTGCCTTCACATCTTTCACCATTTCATACACCAATTGCTCCTGCCTTGGGATCAAGCGGCTTTTTCTCACAGGTATGGAATACCCAATCGTATCTACAGCAATAATTCGAATGCCGTCTGTGACCACAAAGCAATACTCTAATTTACGGCGTTCATGATTTTTTCGAATATAGGATTTCTCAAATACAGACTCTAGCAGTGTCTTCGGCAGCTCTGATAGATCATTCTCTATGTAATCAAACAAAGGGCTCTGCACCTTAAGTAAAGGCACTTGATCTAACAGTTCAACGCTGTCCTCCTTACGCCACTCATGAAAATGACACACATTGTAGCCATTTTCTTCCCCTTCAAACCAATTCACCCATACGTCATGAAGAAATAACATAACCAATCCCTCACTTTATAAAAACTGTTGTCCACAGTATGGGCAAGGGATAGAGAAATTATTCCAACTTTATCAAAACTTCAAGCTGAGAATGATGAGCTTCATGTCTTTCTTTCGTTCAGGAAACGCAGAGCCCCTTTAAACTTTATTTCAGCTTTTTAGGATCAAGTGCATCTCTCAGCCCATCTCCTAAAAAATTAAAGCATAAAACAGTCAGCAAAATGAATAAACCTGGGAAAAGCGGGTACCACCAAGCTTGCACCATAATCGAGAAATTTTGTGCATCTTGCAGCATGTTGCCCCAGCTTGCAGTTGGCGGCTGAATACCAAAGCCAAGGTAGCTGAGCGTTGATTCAGCTAAAATGACGGAGCCTACTTTTAATGTAGCTGATACAATAATAGGACCAATACAGTTCGGTAAAATATGCGAAAAGATGATGACATGATTTTTCGTTCCAATGGTTCTCGCCGCGAGGACGAACTCTCTTGTTCGAAGTGATAAGAATTCACTGCGGATAAGCCTTGCGGTTGTTGTCCAGCCTGTCAAAGCAAAGATTAAAATCAATTTATCAATGCCCGGTTTGAAAATGGTGACAAGCGTGATCAAAAGAAAAATGTCTGGAATCGACAACACGACATCGACAAACCTCATTAACAAAGAATCAACAAACCCTTTGAAATACCCCGCGACCGCGCCAACGACAGTGCCAATGGTGATTGCACCGACCACTGAGACGAAACCAACCAATAAAGAGACCCGCGCGCCATATAGCACCCTTGAGAAAATATCGCGGCCAAACTTGTCAGTGCCCATAAAATGCTCAGCACTTGGCGGCTGGAGCCGCTTCAATAAATCTTGCTGTTCTGGTGTATATGGAGCGATCACTGGAGCGAAAATGGCTGAAAAGATAATGACCAATAAGATCACGGAGCCGGCAACCGCCAATTTATTTTTAAAAAATTTCTCACAAAATAAACGCAGCATCGTCTCTGGCTTTGGTTGAAGGCCCTCCTTTAATTTGATATCAACAGGAGGTGTTCCCATATTAGGCTGTGCCAATTGTGCTTCAGCTCCCTTCTAATATTCAATACGCGGATCAACAATCGCATATAAAATATCCGCTATTAAATTTCCAACCACCACAAGCACTGCGGAAATAACGGTCATCGCCATAATGACCGGATAATCTCTCGAAAAGGCAGAATCAATGAACAGCTTTCCAAGTCCTGGCCAGGTGAATATTTGTTCCACCACGACTGCGCCGCCAATAAAGGATGGTATCATTAATCCGAAAATCGTTATGACAGGCATAAGACCGTTTCTTAAACCATGTTTAAAAATGACTTTGTTTTCTCTAAAGCCTTTCGCTCTTGCTGTGCGAATATAATCCTGCCTCATGACATCAAGCATACTTGACCTTGTGTACCTGGTCAGCCCTGCCATGTCAGCCGTTGCTAAAACAAAGGCTGGTAAAATGATGTGATGGAGCCGGTCAAACACATTAAAATCGGCATTCAAGGTAGAGACTCCGCCAGTTGGAAACCAACCTAGGTTCACGGATAAAACCATAATAAGGATGAGACCAAACCAAAAGTTTGGAATAGCCAGTCCGATAAAAGATGTAACCGTAATGCCATAGTCAAGCTTTGTGTATGGACGTTTTGCTGAAAGAACACCAAATGGAATGGCGATCAGCAGGGCAACTAATGTAGAAAAGATCATGAGGATGAGGGTATTTGGCAGCCGGGCAAAAATCAAATCAGCCACGGGTGTTCCCTTTTTGACAATGGATGTGCCAAAGTCACCTTGAAGCATATTGCCAAGCCATTTCATATATTGCACATATTCAGGATCGTTCAAGCCGTACTTATCAATAAAGGCTTCCCGGTCTGCCGCACTAATGGTAGGGTCCATCATGAGTGACATCGGATCGCCTGGTGCTGCTTTCATAATGGCAAAGGACAAAATGGTAATCCCTAATAAAATGGGAATCGAGAGCAATGTCCTTCTAATGATATATGTAACCATATGCACAACTCCTTTTTCATCGGATCGCCATTCTGTGAAAAAAAAGGCCAAAATGATGTTATTTTAGCCCTTTGTCTGCTTTTCAGCGTGATATGAAAACCCTTGAATCCTCATGCTGATGCGGAGCGAACGAAGTGATCTTTTTAGCACCCACGCAGAGAACTGACACCGAATGCAAGGGATTGTTTTCACGGTGAAAGGGGAGAATCCCCCCCTTCTTCACTATCAGCCTACTGTTCAAGCCACCATTTTTCGATTTTGTAATATTCATCTTTCGGGTGGTAAGAGTAGCCTTGGAGATTAGATGGCATAGCACGATGTGAGTTAGCATAGTAAAGGAACGTGTACGGCTGATCCTCTGCGATCAGTTTATAAATTTTTTCATATGCCTTTGAATAATCTTTTCGATCGCTTAAGTTTTTAGCATCAACTAACAGCTTATCGACCTCTTTATTTTTATACCAGATGTTATTTAAGCCTTTTTCTGACTGGCTTGAGTGGAATATGCTGAATTGATCAGGGAATGTCGCAAGGCTCCAGCCGAGCAGCAGTGCATCATAATCCCACTTAGGCGGTGTCGTCTGCTCAATGAGTGCACTGAATTCCACAATTTGCGGCTTCGCTTCCACACCGATTTCTTTGAGCTGCTGCTGGACAACGACAGCGATATCTTCACGAACTTTATTTCCTTGGTTGGTCTTTATGACAAAGGAGAATTTCTTGCCATCTTTATCAAGATAGCCGTCTCCATCTGTATCCTCCCAGCCCTCTTCTTTCAGCATCTTTTTCGCTTTTTCTTGATCAAATTCAAACACTGGCACACTTTCATCCTTTGGATAGTTCCAGGACAGCGGACTTTCTGGAATGTTGGCTACTTTGCCGTCTCCATCTAGCACTTGGTCAACAATCGTTTGACGATCAATAGCATGTGTCAGCGCTTGGCGGACCTTTTTACTTTTAAAGAGTTCATTTTTCTGGTTCCAGCCAATGTATGAATAATTGAGTCCTAGATCAGATTCAATTTTAATGTTGCTCACTTTTTCAGCTGTTTGCAGCTCGGAGCCTGGTACAGCAAAGAAATCAATATCTCCTGCTGACAGCTGGGCAATCGCTGCATTCTGATCAGGAATGGTTTTAATTGTGACAGTATCAAGGTAAGGACGTCCATCCCAATAATCGTCAAAGGCTTCTAGTTTGACGTAGTCTCCTTCTTTCCATTCTGCAAATTTAAATGGACCAGAACCGATTGGTTTTTTTCGGTTAAATTCGTTTTCACCGAGATCTTTTATAGGCACATCACCTAAAATATGCTTAGGTAAAATACCATAGCTTCCTAGTGTGACATTATAAAAATAAGGATCTTTTTTATTGAGCTTGAATTCGATCGAGTAGTCCCCTGTCTTTTTAACAGACTCTAAAACTTCAAAGCCTGATCCGCGCTCCCCGTTGTAATCCTTATTGATTGGAATGCTGTATGTAAACACAACATCATCAGCAGTCAGTTCTTCACCATCATGAAACTTCACACCTTTTTTAATGGTGACATCAAACTGCTTGCCGTCATCAGATTCTTTAATATCCTCTGCCAGCGATAGCTGAGGGTTGAGCTTTCCGTCTGTTTGAAGTAAGAAGCTGTAGATTCTTTCCTCAATATCAGAGCTTGCCACATCTGTAGAATACAGCGAGTTAAATAATGTTGGCTCTGCAATTGAACCGATGACAAGATCGCCGCCTTGTACAGGTTTACCTGTGGATTTCTTTCCACTATCTCCAGACGTTTTATTTCCACCAGAACAAGCAGCAAGGATTAATGTAAAAATCAGCAGTAAACTGATCAAAATGGACTTTCTATTTCTAACTTTCATAGACAATTCCCCCTATTCTTTTTTAAAAATAATGACCGAATCCTGTTTCATCCCCCCTCTCAAAGATGAGATCATACAAGCTTGATCAAGCGTTGTAGAGGTGGCAGGCAACAAAGTGGTTCGTTTTTAATTCCTGAAATGCTGGTACTTTTTCTTTACAGATTTCTTTCGCGTGCGGGCATCTTGTGTGAAATACGCAGCCTTTTGGCGGATTTGCAGGATTCGGCAAATCGCCTTGGAGCATAATGCGTTCTCTTTTCGTCTGCCCTTTTTTACGGGTGACAGGAACGGAAGAAAGCAGAGCCTGTGTATACGGATGGAGCGGGTCATCGTACAGACTATGCTTATCAGCAAGCTCCATCATTTTGCCGAGATACATGACACCGACTCTATCGCTAATATGCCTGACCACACTTAAATCGTGAGAGATAAATAGATAGGTAAGGTCAAATTCCTCCTGAAGCTCCTCCATCAGATTAATAACCTGCGCCTGAATGGATACATCAAGTGCTGATACAGGCTCATCTGCAATGATCATGTCGGGATTCATGGCAAGGGCACGAGCGATGCCGATTCGCTGCCTCTGTCCGCCTGAAAATTCATGGGGATAGCGGTTCGCAAAGCTTGGATGAAGACCTACCTTTGATAAAAGCTGTTCTACTTTTTCATTTCTTTCTTTTAAGGAATATAAGTGATGTGTTTTGTAGGGTTCTTTGATGATGCTTCGAAGTGTTTTTCTAGGGTTGAGTGATGCAAAGGGATCTTGAAAAACCATTTGGATGTTTTTTCGTGTAGATTGTCTTAGCTTTGATTCTGATACGCGCATGATGTCTTGCCCTTTAAAAAAGATTTGACCGTCAGTTGGTTCGTATAGGCGAATCATTGTCCGGCCTAGTGTGGATTTCCCGCATCCTGACTCCCCGACAATACCTAACGTTTCACCTTTATAAATCTTCAAGTCTATGCCGTCAACAGCTTTCACTGCACCGACTTTCTTTTGAAAGACGCCCGCTTTAATCGGAAAATGTTTTCGAATCTGTTTCAGTTCAAGGATCGTTTCTTTCTCTGGTAAGTCTGTTATTTGTGTTTGATTTTGAGCAAGTGTCATGTGTTGTCTGCCTCCTCATATAAGAAACATCTGACGCTTCTGCCATTTTCAAATGTTCTCAGCTTAGGCAGTTCTCCCAGGCAGCGTTCCTTCACTTGCGGACATCTAGGAGCAAAGCGGCAGCCGGCTGGAAGCTGATCTGGCGCAGGAACATTCCCTTTGATGGCTGTTAACGGCTGTATGTCTCCGTCAATGACAGGAATCGATTCAAGAAGCCCTTCTGTGTAAGGATGAAGCGGCTGTTCAAACAACTCTTCGACAGTCCCATTTTCAACAACCTGTCCGCAGTACATGACAATCACTCGATCTGCCACTTCAGACACGACACCTAAATCATGTGTGATAAGAAGAATAGATGTACCAAAGGTAGAGCATAAATCTTTCATTAAAGTGAGTACCTGTGCTTGAATGGTCACATCCAGGGCAGTTGTCGGTTCATCTGCAATGAGAAGCTTCGGATCACAGCTTAGCGCTATGGCAATCATCACTCTTTGCCGCATGCCGCCTGATAAACGATGCGGATAATCTTTCATGATTTGCTCCGGGCGGGAAAAACCAACAAGCTTCAGCAGATCAACCGCTTTTTTGACCGCTTCTTTTTTTGAAAGTTTTTTGTGATAGATGAGGATCTCTGTTATTTGTTCTCCGATGGTTAAGACGGGATTAAGTGAGGTCATGGGTTCCTGAAAGATCATAGATACATCATTACCGCGGATGCTGCATAATTCCTTTTCACTATATGTAACAAGGTCCTTTCCATCAAGTTTGATGGAACCATCCATAATTTTCCCACCCGTTCCATGAATCAGACCCATAATGGATAAGGACGTAATGCTTTTGCCAGACCCAGACTCACCGACTAATGCGACAGTTTCTCCTCTGTTGATGCTGAAGTCAACGCCATCCACAGCAGGTATCGGTTCCTTTTTTCGAAAAAAATATGTTTTTAAGTTTTGCACTTCAAGCAGCGTGCTCATTCATTCGCCCCTTTCTCCATAGATCAATAGAATTGAACCTGAATATTCCGTCTTTTTAAAATAAAAAGAATTATTTGTATATTATTACATCGCTATGACGAAATCAAGAAGTATTTAGTAAATTTGTAATATGTCTCTTTTTATGTGAATTATTCACTTTGTGATTCTATCGCCTTTAAAAAGGTTTCTGCTGGCTCTGCAATCATAGACTCCTCGCTGATTCGGTGCTCATTGAAATATTTTTTCACAATATAAAACCCGGTAGCGTAACCAAGCATTTTAGGGTAGTTCCCTTTTCCATAAAGAAGATTCTGTATCAGCCTTTCGTCGTCCTGGACTCTTTGATCAAGATGACTGGATACCCATTTCTTGTACATACGCTGCAGCTGATCTTCGCTATAGAAGGTGGTCCATTTCGCTGTATAGTTTTCTCCATATCTATGATACACAGCATATTCAGCGAGCCCCTCCATCATGATTGTATCGAGGAATGTAAAGTCTTTTTCTTCTTTTGAGAGAAAATGCAGCCTGCATACATGGTGATATTCATGAGTCAGCAATGTACCGATTCGCTCCTTCGGGGTATTTGGAGACAAAAAAAGAAAGACCTTGTCATCAAATGCCATGCCGGATTGATAATAAAATTGCTCTCTGATTTCTCTGCTACTCTCGTTGACAGGTAAAATAAACACTGGAATGTCAGGACCTTTCCACTGCTTTTGAAGCGTTTGGTATTCTTTCATGACAAGCTTGAAGTACCCTTTTTCCTTGAGCCTGTCGATCATGTTTTTGCACGAGCTCCAAGACCGAACCATCCCGTGATGCTGCAGGTGAGCGAGGATAGACGACCATTCTTTTTCCTCGGCCCCTTTAAAATAAGGAACAAAGCGCGCTGCAAGCTCCTGAAATGATGATGATTGATGAATGAGATATTGTGTATTGATCAGACCCATACCGCTGAACACCTCCATTTTCATCATATGCAAAAAAGCGGCGATCTGTTTATCGACCGCCGCTTTCTCAGAAAGTATTACGCTTCGTATTTTTTGAAAATAATTGTCGCATTATGCCCGCCAAAACCAAGGGAGTTACTTAAAGCCACTTGTACTTCTTTTGAACGTGCTTCATTTGCTACATAATCAAGATCACATTCTTCATCCGGTGTTTCAAGATTAATGGTTGGAGGAAGGACGCTGTCTTTAATCGCAAGAACAGAGAAAATGGCTTCTACTCCGCCTGCTGCACCAAGTAAGTGACCTGTCATTGATTTTGTCGAACTGATCGCAAGCTGGTTCGCATGCTCTCCGAACACTTCTTTAATCGCCATTGTTTCAAATTTATCATTGTAAGGTGTGCTTGTACCGTGGGCATTGATATAATCAATATCTTCCACAGACAACCCTGCATCTCGAATCGCTTCTTTCATTGCACGGACGCCGCCTTCTCCATTTGGAGCTGGTGCTGTAATATGGTAGGCATCTCCAGTTGAACCATAACCAACGATTTCTGCATAAATGGTCGCACCACGTTTTAAGGCATGCTCAAGTTCTTCAAGAACAATAATCCCTGCACCCTCACCCATGACAAATCCGTCACGGTTTTTGTCGAATGGACGGCTTGCTGTCTTTGGATCAGGATTTGTCGAAAGGGCTTTGTTCGCACAGAAACCTGCAAACGACATTTTTGTTAATGGCGCTTCTGTTCCGCCTGTGATCATCGCATCTGCATCGCCGCGCTGAATAACTTTAAATGCATCACCAATTGAGTTTGTTCCTGTTGCACATGCTGTCACTGTACAAGAGTTAACCCCTTTTGCGCCAAGTGCAATAGAAATTTGGCCTGTCGCCATATCAGGAATCATCATTGGGACGAAGAATGGACTGACGCGTCTTGCCCCTTTATTTGAATACACTTCGAACTGCTCTTCAAATGTTTCAAGTCCGCCAATACCAGACCCAACCCATACACCAACACGCGGTGCGATTTCATCTGTGATTTCAAGACGTGAATCTTCCAGCGCTTTTTGAGCAGCAACGACTGCATATTGCGTGAAGCGTGCCATTTTTCGCGCTTCTTTTTTCTCCATGTAATCTTCAATGTTAAAATCTTTTAGTTCTGCCGCTACTTTTGCGGTATATTCACTTGAATCGACACGTGTAATCGGTCCAACCCCTGATACACCCGCTAAAGCATTTTTCCATGTTGACTCTACATCGTTGCCAAGTGGTGTCAAAGCACCTAATCCTGTAACAACTACTCGTTTCTTATCCATTAATTTGTGCACCCCACTCTTTTATCGGCCCCATCGCATAGCGATTGCGCCCCAAGTTAATCCGCCACCAAAACCAACCATTACAATCACATCGCCGTCATGAATTTTTCCGGCTTCGATTTCTTCACATAGTGAAATTGGAATGGATGCTGCTGATGTGTTTCCATATTTATGGACAGTCTTCGACATTTTTTCAACTGGAAGCTCTAAGCGTTCGCGTGCTGCTTCCATAATGCGAATATTTGCTTGATGCGGGATCAAGAAATCAACGTCTTCTTTTGATAGTCCAGCTTTTTCAATGACATTTACACTTGACTCGCCCATTTGTCTTACAGCAAATTTAAATACTTCTCGTCCATTCATGATTGTATGATCTTTTTCATCTAAGTACAAGTGCTTCCCGCCGCTTCCATCTGCTCCAAGTTCAAATGATAGAATTCCTTTACCTTCGCTGACTTCTCCCAGCACAGCAGCTCCAGCTCCATCTCCAAACAAAACAGCTGTATTGCGGTCATCCCAGTCGGTAATGCGAGAAAGCTTTTCAACACCGACGACAAGCACGTGTTTGTAAGTTCCTGATTCGATAAATTGTTTTCCAGTAACAAGCCCATACATAAAGCCAGCACACGCAGCGCTAATATCCATTGCACATGCTTTATGTGCACCGAGCTGCTCTTGAATCATACAAGCAACTGTCGGAAATGCTTGATCTGGCGTGACTGTCGCCACAAGAATCATATCGATATCTTCTGCAGCCACATCTGCGTCAGCTAATGCTTTTTTTGCAGCAGCAAGCGCCATATGAGATGTATTGACATCATCAGATGCAATTCTTCTTTCTTCTATACCTGTTCTAGTACGAATCCACTCGTCAGAAGTTTCAACCATTTTTTCTAAATCATGATTTGTTAATACTTTTTCAGGTATATAGCGGCCAAGGCCAATAATTCCAGCATTCATTGAATAAGACTCCTTTTACTCATACGAGCATGTGATATTGTGATCTTATATTAGTATCTGGTACTAATTTTACCTTATTTTTTTCTTCTTGGCAATACAAACGTCTAACCTTTCCTCTCACTTTTTTCATAGATTAATGATATATACCAATAGTAGAAAGGAACATGTGATATGGCGCAAAAAGATATTTTCTCAGCAATGATGTTTGGACAGCCGCTTGAAAAGGAGAAAAGCAAGACAGAGGCAAAGGAGGAACGTGCGGAGACATCTTCAAGTGAGGACTCAATTGACTACATGCATGTCATGAATCAAATTGGGAACATTATGAACTCCATTGATGAGCTGAAGCCTGTGTTTAAAGATGTTGGTCCTATGATTAGTGCCTTCAAAAAAAAATTATCATAAAAAAAAGCCACTATTCTGTGGCTTTTTCTGATTCTGCATCTGCTTTTCCAAGCTCGTATGCTTCTTGCATGACAGATGTAAATAATGTTAGAAGCGGCTGAAGTGCTTCAGGTTCAAGCTGAATCCCTGCTTTATCTAACTCTTCCTTCGCCTGCGGAAAATACTTCATGGCAATTTGTAAAAATTCCATCGATTTTTCGTGCTGCATGTCGTCGTCTCCTCACTTTTCATTTGGCAGTTTACCTGTTTTTTTGTATGACGCAATATCACTTTCAATGTCTTTCACAAAAGCGTCGTCAATGGTGGAACTAAATTTCCCCATCTCGACCACTCCTTCTTTAAAATCAAAGGAGTACTCATCTTGTTCATTTAGCTTGCCTTCATTAAACTTCTTTGCAATGATACTGTACGCTTTATCAACATGCTGTACAGTGCTCGTTAAAACTGTATGGCTGCCGAGGTTGGATTGATCGGTGACGTATCCGATCGCTGATAAATTATCGGCTTTGATTTGTTCAATGACAGGGATATTATAACCATCGCCTGCTGGATACACAACATCAACGCCCTGCTTTTTTAATTTTTGATAGAGCTCCACCGCTTTGTCAGCATCATCCCAGTTTTCGACAAACTCTGCTAATACTTGTACATGTTCATCTTGATATTTTGCTCCTTTGATAAAGCCGTCTACTTCACTTTGCCAATCATATGTAGCAAGAATCCCAATCTTTTTTGTTTTTGACATATGTGCAGCTGTCATGCCTCCGAAAAAGCCCATCGCTTCACCTTTAAACGTCACGTTTGTGACATTGCCCGCCTGAGGCTTGTTTCCATTGACCGTAATAAATTGTATGTTTGGATAATCTTCACTGATCAAGTTAAAAATTTCACTGTATTCATTGCCATGGCCAATAATCAAATTGACTCCTTTTTTATGGAATTCTTCAATGGCATCAACGATTTTCTCCTTGTCAACCATTCCTTCCTTATAATAAACATCTACACCAAATGTTGATTGGATATTTAATAAGCCTTTATAACCTTTCGTTCCCCAAACTTGATCATTGATCGTATCGGGGACGAGTAAACCCACCTTCTCAATTTTTCCTTTTAAAGGCGCCTGCGAGCAGGCAGATAATAGAAGAAGGAACGAAAAGATCATGACAAGCCGCTGGTACTTCATGCCATGTTCAACTCCCTTTTGCAACATGCAGTGATGAACCTGTATGTTAAATATAGGTTTATTTTATACTGAAAAAAGATAAGATGGAAGATCATTCTTGCTTTTTGTCGAAAAATGTTGAGTTTT
Source organism: Bacillus sp. F2HM (assembly GCF_019266135.1). NCBI lineage: Bacteria > Bacillati > Bacillota > Bacilli > Caryophanales > Bacillaceae > Bacillus > Bacillus sp. F2HM. The sequence goes on along the minus strand of NZ_LRMO01000019.1, from coordinate 88,235 downwards.
GTCTTTTCCATTCTGCAATCATGTCTTCTGCTTGTTTGTCATCTGTTTGCCTTTCTACCTTCAATTCATACGTCATGTCCTGTCTTTGACCTGTGTCCGATGCCCATTGTAACAATTCCTTTGCCACATCTTCTACAAAAAGTGAATTTGCACGCTTTGTTCGATCTTCATTGAGTGACCATGGTCCGAACATGCGAGGAAGAATAACTGCCGGCACATTCTGTTTCGCTGATTCATTTTCAGGTTTTTCATAAAGAATCTGGTACATGCCATGCTCTGCTTTGATGTCTTTCTGCCTGTTATGCGGTTCCTCTGATTGAATAAAAATGAGGTCATACGTGTCTTTGCTATCCTGAAGGTCAATGACACGAACGAGATCATTTCTGCCCAGCCACATCATCCGCTCTTCTAACAGTCCCTTTTGTTCTTCTTTAAGATCATGAGGACGCGTGATATCCACTTGAATGCCCTCTTTCATCATATATTCACAAAGTGTCAGGCCAAAAAACTCATCTGCCCCTATGATCAGTCCTGTTTCCATGTTCATGTCCCCTTTTTTAATATCGAATAAAAAGAAGAGCCCTTTCTATGAAGGGCTGTTATCATCCTATTCATCACAATTCTCTTTCATGCGATTTATAAAACTTGTGAATGGATTGAAAGATTCTTCTCGGATGATCAAACATATGCAGCGTGAGATCGACCTGACAATGTTCTGGATTTTTCATATGCTGATCAATAAAAGGCTTTGCGTGAAGTTCATATGCATAAGGTGCGCCGTTTAGCCTTTGCCATATATGAATCGGCACATGAGCAGAATGAACAGGACAAGAAGGCAGTGGATACGTTTCAGCTTCTTTTTCAGAACAGCCATAGCTCTCTGCTAACTCTTTGAGCAGCTGCTTATAAAAGAATTTGTGTTCCTTTTCTCTTTCTCGTTGGGCATCCAGATTCAGACATGGATTTACCATCGCAATGGACCTTAGTACTTCAGGCATCTCCTCAGCAAGGCTCATGGCAACAAGTGCACCCATTCCCTCTGCGAGCACATGAATTTCCCGGTTTAATATTTCTTGTTTTAGTGTGTGATGCACGAGCTGCTTGGCACTAAAAACAGCATCTTCGCATCCCCAGTGATTCCCATGAAGATGACTATTAAACAATGTATATCCTTCATCCTTTAAGGCAGTTAAAAGCTGGTTTCTTCCATAATGCTGAAGCCAGAATGATGTATTTTCCTGCACAAAGTGATTTCGGTCACCGAGGATTAGAATGCCAAAGCCATTTGGTTTTTGAGGAAGGTGAATGATGTTCCACTGGGAACCAAGCTGGAAAAAACGTTCGCTTACACCCATATGGCCAGCCTCCTTTCAGTGATTCTGCTTTCTATGATATGAACAACAACTCTTGTAGGAATAAGGAAATCCCCTAAAGACAGAAGAATTCTTTTTATTTTTATAGCAGAAGGTCTCAAAATGGTCACATAAAGGCGGAAAACAGTCTTTTCCCTTCACTTGCATCTATGGTATGATAATCAATAGATTGTTACATAAAGGACGGTGGGATTATGCATTATATTATCACCCTCATTTGGACTTTTCTGCTGACACATATGGCTGGTTACATCGTTGCCTCTATGAATGGAGCTGCTTATGATTTTACGCTCACTTCCATTCTTGCAGTTGTGTTTACGGTTATTTTATTCATCTTTGCTGAAGTAAGTCCAATGAAAGAAACGGAAAGTTCAACAAAACATTCTTAATATGACTTGTGAAAAAGAGCTAAATTGATGTTTAGCTCTTTTTTCTTTTTTTCTGCGTGATTGAAAAGCGGCATGCTAAAACCCCCTGCCCAAACATACAGGGGGTTTTTATTGTTTATACCTCGACGGTTTCGGACTTCTGTTTGTCTTGAGTCAAATGGCTTTTCGCAAGCCCTGTAAACAGGAAGATCGCGATACCTGATAAAATTTCAAGGATTCCTCCGCCAGCAATGACAGGTCCCGCTCCAAATCTTTCTGCCAGGACGCCTGATACGACAGCTGCAAGCGGGAGGAAGACATTTGATGAGGCATTGATCACAGCATATACTTGCGGCTGATCCTCTTGGTCAACAGATGTTTGAATAATGACCATTTCCGGCACATTGATCGCACTGACAGCAGCTCCGAAAATAAAGGAAGCAAGCAGAACAACCGGCAGCCATGTACTCATCCCTGTAATAAAGAATGCAGCTCCTTCAATCATGCCAGCGACAATAAAGAACAAACCAAATCTCTTAATTTTCACCTTTGCCAGAGCAAAGCCCATCATAAACGCGCCAACTGCGGCAACGCCTCTTAAAATAGAATACACCATGGAGTCGCTTTGCAGCGCTTCTGCTACGTATACCGCTGACAGTGCCTGCCACGGAGCTGCTGCGACATTCATTAAGATACAATACAGCGTGAGCGCAAATAAAATGTGATGGTTTTTGACAACGAGAAAACCTCTTTTTAAGTTATACAAATATGTATTCTTCGCTTGTTTAATGCCCGCTGCTTTTTCTTCATCGGTTTTCTTTAGTTTGACCCCGATAATAAACAGACCAGAAATCACAAATAAAGCAGTGGTGATCAGCAGAGTATCTGCAGGCCCAATTAATTTAACCAAAAGACCTGCCACCATCACTGCTGCAAGTGCAACAATCTCAAAAGAAGATTGCAGGATTGCATTTGCTTTTTGAATGAGATGCTTTGGAACAATCTGCGGTAAGATCGCCACCGAAGCTGGATTATAAGCTGCACCTGTTGCCGATTGAATAACCATTAATGAAATCAATAACCATAGAGGCAATAGATGCGAAAAGTGCAGAAGTGGAATAATGAGTACAATTGTTGCTCGAACAACATCTGAAGCGAACATCCATTTAGACAAATGGTGCTTTTTCATAAGAGGTCCTAATATTGGGGCTAACAATGATGAAGGGAGAACAGTTACTGCTAGAAGAAGTCCTGTACCGAGCGCTCCATCCCCTCTTAAAATCAATAGCCAAAGGACGGATGTAAAAGCAAAACTTTCCCCTGTGTTTTTAATGAGTCTTGATATGAATAATGAGGTGAAGCGTTTATTCCAAACACTTTCACTGAGATTCATCTTTTCCATCACACAAATCCTTTCAACAATATATTACATATTTTACCTTAAGTTCTCTTTTTTTCATACTATTTATTTGAAAATTTGAACTTAATTGTTTTTTATTATAAAGAAAAAAGAGGCATGACACATGCCTCTAAAGTCTTATTCCTGCTGACTCTTAGTCAATTGCTTACGGCTTTCTTTGGTAGGTCCAAACACGATTATGGTTCGAGTTATCAGGAAAGACATCGCCTGCTTTAAGCTTAATCTTTAAAGGATCTTTCACCATACTTCCAGTTTCGCCGATCTCGATATACACACCATTATTCGGTGCTTTATTCCCTGATTTAAACTGATGCTGCTGACCCATTTTCATCCTCCTTTCTCGATTGATGTTATTATGTCCCGTCCCTTGCCTCTCCAATCCTTTATGCAAAAAGTCCCTGCTCATACGAGTCAGGGACACTTGGATTTATTTGGATGGTTGATACATAAGTTCTTTCATTAACGCTTTTTGCACATGCAGGCGGTTTTCTGCCTGTTGAAATACTTTTGATTGCGGCCCGTCAATAATATCTGCTGTCACTTCTTCCCCGCGATGTGCCGGGAGACAATGAAGGAAAATATAGTCCTTTGCTGCATGACTCATCAGTTCGTCATTGACTTGATATTCTTTAAATTCAGCAAGACGTTTCTCTGTTTCTGCTTCCTGCCCCATGCTTGTAAACACATCTGAATAAATAACATCTGCATCTTTTACAGCTGCAACAGGATCTGTTGTCACGGTCACTTCTGCGCCTGATTGTTTTGCAAACTCACGGGCAGTGTCTGTTACTTCTTGAAGTGGTTCATAGCCTTTTGGTGATGCAACCGCAATGTCACAGCCTAGCTGCGCACAGCCGACCATCAAGGAGTGCGCCACGTTATTTCCGTCACCGATATAGGCCACTTTGATTCCTTTTAAAGTACCTTTTGTTTCTTTAATGGTTAATAAATCAGCAAGCGCCTGACATGGATGTGAGTAGTCGGTTAATCCATTAATGACTGGAATAGACGCGTATTGTGCAAGCTCTTCAACCTTCTCATGTTCGAAGGTTCGAATCATAATACCGTCGACATAACCAGACAGCACCTGCGCTGTATCACTGATGGTTTCTCCTCTGCCAATTTGCAAATCATTTGAGCTGAGAAAGAGCGCATGTCCTCCTAGCTGCGTCATCCCCGCTTCAAACGAGACACGGGTTCTAGTTGAAGATTTTTCAAAGATCATCGCTAACGTTTTTCCTTTGAATAAATCTTGATATGGGTTTTGTTTCATTTCTTCCGCTTTTTCAATTAAATAAGCAATCTCATGGATTGAGAAATCTTTTAATGATAAAAAGTCTTTTCCGTATAATGCCGGTTGCACGTCGACTTGACTCATGCCGTCACTTCCTTTTTATATAATTCATGGAGTGATACTGGTGATACATCTCCATTTTTCCCTTGCAGGAATGCTTGAACTGTTTCATATTCGGTTAGGACTTGAACGCCGTGTGTGAGTGCTTTTACACGCTGCTCTTTTGCCTCTTCATCTTCTCCTAAATGAATATGAAGGGATTTATCTTCATTCTGTAGCCAAGATTCAAAGCTGCCAGTCCAGACGTCAAAGCCTGCATGCTTCGCTTCATCTATCAATTGCTCGCTGCCTTGTATAAAAAGGCTTCCTTTTTGCTTCCAGATCGGCGCAAACACTTTTTTCAAGGCGCTTTCGGCGTTCTTGCCTACACACATTCCTTCTCCTGTCGCTTTCATTTCAGGTGTCAGCTTGAGGTCGATATCTTGAATGGCATGTGATGAGAACACTGGGAATTTGACCGCTGTCCCCCCTTTGTTTTTCGTTGCAGGGTTTAGTTCTTCAAGCGATGCACCAGCTAATAATTGAGTGGCCATTGGGATCATATCAATGCCCATTACCTTACTGACGACTGGTACAGTCCGGCTTGCCCGCGGATTCACTTCTAATACAAGCGCCTGATCACCTTTGATGACAAATTGGATATTCATAATGCCCTTGAACGCTAATTTCTTCGCTATTTGTTCAGACGCGGTATGCACCTGCTGTTTGATGTCTTCACTGATTGAGATACTTGGTAAAATGGCAAAGCTGTCACCTGAGTGCACGCCCGCTTTCTCAATATGTTCTACGATGGTTGGAATGAACGCCTTTTTTCCGTCAGAAATAAGATCGACTTCAATTTCTTTTCCAGTGACGTACTCATCAATTAAGATTGGGTATGGCAAATGATCTGGCTGATCAAGCAGTGACGCTAAATGTGCTTCTGACTGAACAACGATCATTCCCATTCCGCCAATGACATACGATGGGCGAATTAATACAGGGTAACCGATGCTTTTCGCATGTACGAGTGCTTCTTCTTTTGAATGAGCCGTATCTCCTTTTGCGTGAGGAAGATTCAGTTCATCAAGAAGCTGATAGAATAAATCACGGTCTTCAAGTGCATCCAGCGTATCAAAGGACGTACCTAACAACGTGACACCGGCTTTTTCCAACCCTTCTGCGACGTTAATCGCAGTCTGTCCGCCAAATTGGACAATGACAAAATCAATCTGTTCTGCTTCCACAACGTTTAGGATGTGCTCTAATGTAATCGGCTCAAAATATAAACGATCTGCAATCTCATAATCAGTACTGACTGTTTCTGGATTGTTGTTCATCATGATGGTTTCAAATCCAAGCTTTTGCAAGGTCAGAACGCCATGAACAGCGCTATAATCAAACTCGACCCCCTGCCCGATTCGAATCGGACCAGAGCCAATGATGAGTGCACGCTGCTTTGTTTTTTCTTGATGCTCACCATCGCTTTTGCCGAAGTAGGTGGAATAGAAGTAATTCGTTTTTGCATCAAATTCCGCCGCACATGTGTCAACAATTTTAAATGAAGCAGCAATGCCGTATTCTTGACGAAGCTGCCTGATTGACTCTTCCGTGTGACCCGTAAGAAGAGCAATCGTTTCATCAAGGAAACCCTTTTCCTTTACCTTTTTCAAGGTATCTTTTGATAGCGTCCCCTTATGATCTTTCAATTCTTGTTCGAGCGTAATCATATTTTTAAACACATGTAAGAAGAATCGATCAATTTTCGTCGTTTGATGAATCGTTTCAACCGTTTCTTGTCTTGAAAGAAGCTCCATAACAGCGAAAAACCGGCGATCGTCTGGTGTTTTGATGAGTTCAAATAATTGTTCTGTCGATTGCTCTTTCAGTTCTGGCAGGTGGAAGCCCTTCGTTTTAATTTCAAGTGATGCAACTGCTTTTTGAATGGCTGACTCTAAATTCCGATCAATCGCCATGACTTCGCCAGTGGCCTTCATTTTTGTGCCTAATTGACGGTCTGCCTGTTTAAATTTATCAAATGGCCAGCGCGGGAATTTCACGACAACATAATCGAGTGCCGGCTCAAAACTAGCATAGGTTGTACCTGTAAGCGGGTTTTTCAATTCGTCTAGCGTATAACCCACCGCAAGCTTAGCTGCCATTTTCGCAATCGGATAGCCTGTTGCTTTTGATGCAAGAGCAGAAGAACGGCTGACCCGAGGATTCACCTCAATGACAAAGTATTCTTTACTGAGTGGATCAAGGGCAAATTGGATGTTGCAGCCGCCGACTACATCCAGCGCTGAAATGATTTTCAGGCTTGCAGAACGGAGCATTTGGTAATCCTGATCCGTTAATGTTTGGGAAGGTGCAACGACAATCGAGTCTCCTGTATGCACACCAACTGGATCGATATTTTCCATGTTGCATACCGTGATACACGTATTTTGACGGTCTCTCATGACCTCATATTCGACTTCTTTAAAGCCAGCTATGCTTTTTTCAACTAAACACTGGTGAATTGGACTCGCTAAAAGAGCTCCTTCAATGAGCGGCTTAAACGCCTCTTCTGTTAGAGCGATTCCGCCGCCTTTACCGCCAAGTGTGTATGCTGGTCTTAGGATGACTGGGAAGCCGACTTCTTTTGCAAATTGAAGAGCATCTTCCGCATTATCCACAATTTCACTATCTGGCACAGGTTCGTTCAAATGCTTCATGAGAGCACGGAATTTCTCTCGATCTTCACCGTTTTCAATGGTTTCAACTGACGTTCCGAGCAGAGTCACCCCATGCTTTTTCAGCACACCGGCTTTTTCCAGCTCGACAGCAAGGTTTAAAGCCGTCTGTCCGCCAAGGTTGGCTAAAAGACCATCTGGTTTTTCCTTTTCAATGATTCTTGTCACTGAATCAACTGAAAGCGGTTCAAAATAGATTTCATCAGCAAATGACTCGTCTGTCATAATGGTTGCTGGGTTATTATTCACTAAGATGACTTTGTAGCCTTCTTCTTTTAAGGCCATACATCCTTGTGTTCCTGAGTAATCAAATTCTGCTGCCTGACCAATGATGATTGGACCAGACCCGATGACTAGAATGGTTTGTATGCTTTGATCTTTAGGCATGTGCGACTTCTCTCCTTGCTTGTTTCACTTTCTCAATAAAATCATCGAATACCCATTCACTTTCAGCAGGCCCTGGGTGTGCTTCTGGATGAAATTGAACTGACATAATCAGCTTTTCTTTATGAATGAATCCTTCTACAGATCCATCATTGACATGAAGGAATTTCACATCCACTTCTTTGTCATTCATGCTTTTTTCATTCACAACATAGCTATGGTTCTGACTTGTCATAAAGACACGTTTGGATTCTGTATCCTGGACAGGATGATTCGCTCCCCTGTGGCCAAATGGCAGCTTATACGTATCTCCGCCAAGTGCAAGAGCGATTAATTGGTGACCTAGGCAGATCCCAAGTGTCGGAAATGACATCATGATGTCATGAATTGATTTTAAATACGGTGTCATGGTTTTCGGGTCTCCAGGTCCGTTTGACAGCAGGATCGCATCCGGATTGATCTCAAATACCTTTTCCATTTGTTTATATGGAATGACGGTTACTTTACAGCCGCGCGCTGCAAGCGAATCTGCAATTGATTTTTTAAATCCAAAATCAATGAGCGCCACATGCTCCTCACCGCTGCCTTGTGTGTAGATCTCGCTATCTGTCACCTGTGCGACGACATTGTCTTGTTTCATTGCAGGCGGTGTTTCGTTTTCGTCTACACTGAGCACAGCGTTCATCGTTCCATTTGCCCGGATGTTTTGCACAACTGCGCGCGTATCTGTATGTGTCAGAAGCGGGATATTCCACTTTTGTAAATAATCTTTTAAGCTGACCGCTGCAAGATGATGTGAAAAATGTTCTGCTGCCTCGTACACAACTACCGCTTTTACTTGAGGCTTCTTGCTCTCAAAGTCTTCATGGTTAATGCCGTAATTTCCGATCAGCGGATATGTGAAAACAATGATCTGACCTTTATAGGAAGGATCTGTGAGCACCTCTTGATAACCTGTCATACCTGTAAAAAAGACCACTTCACCTGTGATGCCAGCTTCTCCTGTCAGATCTCCTTCAAAAGAGGCTCCATCTTCTAAATTTAAATAACCTTTCATGCTTATGTCACCCCAAAAATTGAATAATTAATGATATAAATGCATTTTTATACGTTCGTTTGTAAAAAAATTTACACCGAAACTGTTTTATTGGCTAATACTTGAACAATTGCTTCGATCGCTTGATCCAGCTCTGCTTTCTTCACATTCAGCGGAGGTAATAAACGAATGACATTCGGACCAGCTGGAAGCACCAGCAGCCCTTGTTCTCTAAGAGCTGTGATATAGCCGGCGACTGGCTGATCACATTCAATACCTGCCATCAATCCTTTTCCCCGCACTTCTTTTACGATATTCAGCTGTTTGACATTTTGCAGCTTTTCTAACAGGTAATCACCCTTTTCTTTCACTTCTGAAAGAAACTCTTCTTTGAAAATGACATCGAGTGTCGCATTCACAGCGGCCATGGCGAGCATATTCCCACCAAATGTTGTACCATGTGAACCTGGAGAGAATGCATCTCCTAGAGCTTTTTTCCCTATGACTGCACCAACTGGAAAGCCGTTCCCTAACCCTTTGGCTGCTGAGATAATATCAGGGTCAAGACACGTCTCTTCGTACGCAAATGCTGTTCCTGTACGACCGATGCCCGTTTGAATTTCATCTACAATGAGCAGTGCTTCATGCTTTTTGCAAAATGCTTGAACGGCTTCAAGAAACTCTGGTGTCGCTGGATTCACTCCACCTTCACCTTGCACAACCTCCAGCATCACCGCTGCCACATCATCGACTGCACAGGCTGACATAGCGTCTGGATCATTAAACGGTACGTAGTGAAAGCCTTCTAGCATAGGGCCAAAGCCAGTTTTGATTTTATCTTGACCTGTGGCAGCCATACCAGCATACGTGCGCCCATGGAAAGAGTGCAAAAATGTGACGATATTTGTTTTCCCTGTCGCTTTACGTGCTAATTTAATGGCACCTTCATTTGCCTCTGCCCCGCTATTGCAGAAAAACACGAGATCCCCTGAACTGTTTGCTGCCAGCTTTTCTGCTGCTTTTTCTTGCAGTCCATTTTCAAATAGATTCGATACATGCCAGACGTGGTCAAGCTGTTCCTTAATGGCTTGATTGACCTTTGGGTGATTGTGGCCTAAATTTGTAACGGCAATGCCTTGTATAAAGTCTAAATATTTTTTTCCATTTGTATCGATTGCCCAAGAACCTGCTGCCTCTTTAATTTCAACATTCCACCGTCCATAGTTTTGAAAAAGATGACTCAAAGGACCGCCTCCTTTTGTTTCACGATTCTTGTTCCTTTAAAGGTTTCCCCTGTAAAGATACTGCCTTTGCCATTTACGATCATCACTTCATCTACATCACCTGATAAAGCACTCAAAGCGGATTGTACTTTTGGAATCATTCCCCCGGAAATAATGCCTTCATCAATGAGTGAAAGGGCTTCTTGTTCTGTGACGACATCTAATAGTTCACCATTTTTTAAAATGCCTTCAACATCTGTGACAAACATGAGCTTATCAGCTTTCATAGCTCCGGCGACAGCTGATGCAGCTAAATCAGCATTCACATTTAAGGTTTGGCATTCTTCCGTCATAGACAGCGGCGCAATCACAGGAATGAATTGTTTCTCCATGAGTGCTTCTGCCATTTCTGGATGAACTTCTTTGATTTCGCCAACGTACCCGTAAACGTCTTGATCAAGGAAATCGGCGACAAGCATCTGCCCATCTTTACCGGATACGCCGACAGATGATATATCATGCTTTGCGAGCTCTGACACAAAGTATTTATTGACTGTTCCTGAGAGAACCATTTCGGCTACCTCTAACACAGGCTTCGTTGTTTTACGCTGACCGTCAACAAATTCTGTTTTCACTTCTAATTTTTGCAGCATGTCGGTGATTTCAGGTCCTCCGCCATGCACGATAGCCAGCTTAAATCCAGCAGCTTGAAGTGAGCGGACATTTTCATAAAAGGTATCTGAAAGTTCTCGAATGACACTGCCTCCACACTTGAACACGATCGTTTTATTCATGTCTATCTCCTTCTTTATGTGCGATAGCTCGCGTTAATTTTCACATAATCATAGGTAAGATCACAGCCCCATGCTGCTGCTTCACCATTCCCCTCACTCATTTGAATGAAAATCGTAATCTCATCCTGCTCTAGATATGCTTTTGCTTCCTCTTCTGAGAATGGCTGCGGTTCATTGTGTTTAAATAAACATTGTCCGCCTAAATAGACTTCTACCTCTTCCGGTGTAACGGAAGCTGCGCTATGACCAATGGCTCCAACGATTCGGCCCCAGTTGGCATCTGTACCATATACAGCAGTTTTAACAAGACTTGAACCAACGATTTTTTTCGCAATGATGCCGGCTTCCAAGTTATTTTTAGCACCAGTGACTTTCGCTTCAATTAATTTGGTTGCGCCTTCTCCATCTCTCGCAATCTCTTTGGCTAAATCCTCACAAGCTAGTTTTAATCCTTCTTTAAACAATGGCCATTCTGGATGCTCTTCATTGAGTGCATTGTTTTCTGCCATGCCATTTGCCATCACGAGCACCATATCGTTTGTCGAAGTTTCTCCATCAACGGTAATTTGATTAAAAGTCACATCCGTAATGTCACGAAGCGCTTGCTGTAAGGCTTCCTGTTCGACATTTGCATCTGTTGTGACAAAGCCAAGCATTGTCGCCATGTTCGGGTGAATCATGCCAGAGCCTTTTGCTGCGCCTGAAATGATGATCTCTTTTCCGTCTATCGTAAGGGTGTATGCTGTATTTTTAATGACAGTATCTGTCGTTAAGATCGCTTCTTCAAAATGGCCTTTTTCGGCTTTTGCTTCTTTTAACTCGGCGATGCCCTTTTTGATTTTATCCATCTCCAGACATTCCCCAATGACACCTGTAGAAGAAACAGCAATATAATCAGGTGCTACACCTAACATATCTGCACAGGCTGCCTGCATGTCGTATGCGTCTTTTAATCCCTGCTCACCAGTACATGCATTGGCGATGGCACTATTGACAATGACACCTTTTAATTGTCCTGTCTTTTTTAAGCTTTGTTGTGTGACTTTGAGAGGCGCAGCTTGAAAGTGACTTTGTGTATAGACCGCTGCACTTGCTGCTGGTACTTCGCTGACGATGAGGCCAAGGTCTTTTTTTGAATAACGCAAGCCAATGTGAATACCCTTTGCTTCAAAGCCTTTTGGTGATGATACGTCACCGTCTATTTTGACAATGCTTTTTTCATTCAATTCGATCATGTTTGTTGTCTCCCCTGTTCTCTTATGGATAAAGAGGTGTCATTGTGAGGCCCGCCTCTTCATGTAAGCCTTTGATGATGTTGAAGTTTTGAACCGCTTGACCGGCCGCACCTTTCATGAGATTGTCTATGACCGACACGATTGTCAGTCTTCCTGTTCGCTCATCTAAATGAAAGCCAATATCACAGAAGTTACTGCCGTATACTTCTTTCGTTTGTGGATAAACGCCGTGATCTCTCACTCTGACAAAATAGGAATCTTCATAAAAGTCTTTCATTCGCTTCATCAATTCTTCTTTTGTGACATCTGTTTTTAATTGTGTATACATCGTCGCCATAATCCCTCTTGTCATCGGGACAAGATGCGTAGAAAATGTGACGTTCGCCGTCTGCGGATTCCATTCTCTTAATATTTGCTCTATTTCCGGCGTATGCTGATGCTCATTCACCTTATAAATTTTAAAGTTATCGTTTAGTTCTGAAAAATGCGTGCCAAGTGAGGCAGATCGTCCGGCACCGGACACCCCTGTTTTTGCATCTATTATAATCATGGATTCATCGATGACATTCTGTTTGATGAGCGGTGCTAAACCGAGAAGAACTGCGGTAGGAAAGCAGCCCGGATTGGCAATCACTTGAGCCTGTTGAATTTTGTCACGATTCAGTTCGGATAAACCGTACACCGCTTGTTGAACAGATGCTGCATTCGCTGCCCTTCGTTTATACCAAGCTTCATAGGTTGCTCCATCTTGAATGCGCAAATCACCTGATAAATCAATGATCGGCACTCCTTGATTCATAAGCTTTGGCGTCAGTTCACTTGATACGCCTGCTGGTGTCGCTAAAAACACAGCATCTGTCTCTTGCACAATGGCAGCCGGGTCAATAGCTTTTAATGTTTGGTCAGTCATAGTTGTTAGATGCGGATAAGATTGACTGTATGATTGCCCATCACCACTTGATGAATACAATATACATTCCTCCACATGCGGGTGATGCTTGAAGATACGAACCAATTCCGCACCACCGTACCCTGTAGCACCTATAATACCTATTTTCAACGTCAATACACCCTCTTGATCTTTGTGAAATTATTTAACATTATAACATGTATAAAAATTAATTCAATTGTATATTTAATATTTGTTTTCATTTTTTTTCAACAAAAAATCCGCATATCTTCATGAGACATGCGGATTTATCTTTCGTTTTTGATATAGAGGACCATGAGTGCACTGCATAAATATAATATGGAGCTTGCATAAAAAATGAAGTAAACGGTAAAGAAATCAGCAAACAGGCCGCCAAGCATAATGGCAATGGATGAAAATAGAGCTGTCCAAAAATGATAGTGACCGACTTCTTTCATTCGTTTGTTCTCTGTTGTGAGGACCACTTAAACCAAACACACCTTAGGCAAGACCAAACTGTGAATAGCTTGATTCAACATTTTTAATAAAAATAATGTAAAAGGAAATATTAAACTGCTGGCGAAAAACATCCATTATATCAAGCTACTCTCTTCCTCCACCTTAATTTTTCATAAAAAAACCTGGCATGAGTTCAACTCATACCAGGCATTTTTCATTTTTGCTTATTGAATACCGAGCGCAATTTTTGCGTATCTTGACATTTTGTCTCGTGTCCAAGGCGGATTCCATACGATGTGAACTTCTGTTTCTTTTACTTCTGGAAGATCACTTAATGCTTTTTTGACTTCATCCACGATAATTGGTGCAAGAGGACAACCCATTGATGTTAAGGTCATGGTGATATCCGCTTTTCCATTCTCATCAAGATCGACATCATAGACAAGTCCAAGGTTGACAATGTCGACATTCAGCTCAGGGTCAATCACCTGTTCTAGGGCGCCTAAAATATTTTCTTTCAATGCTTCATCCATGATATCCACTCCTTTTTCCATTAGTATAACGTACTTTTTCTTATGACTAAACGTTTGTGCTTTTCAGATGTGTCACAAACCAGTCAATCGTTTCAAACATCGCTTGTCTTGAGACTTTATGGCCTGCTTGTCCATCAGTAATAAAGCGAATCAGATGCGGATCCTGCTTATATTGTGTGGCCGCTAACTCATCATATAGGGATTTTGCATGCCGGTAAGGGACGACAGGATCATTTTCAGCATGCCAGAATAAGAGCGGTCTTTTGTTTAATCGATCCGTTTGCAGCGTTAAATCATATGGGCGCAGGGCGTCTAATTGCAGATGAACCTCTTCGTCTGTAATGTCTTTCATTAACCCTTTGTGACGCATGTCCATGATTTGTGCTTTTAGAAACGTCGTATAGTTTGGACTTCCCATCAAGCTGACAGCGGCTTTGATCCAATCATGCTTGGCAAGTGCACCAAAGGTGGTGATGCCGCCCATGGATGTACCCGCAACGCCTATCAGATCGGCTTCAATCAATTGTTTTTCTTGAAAGTATGTTTTAAGTATATCGATTTCACGAATTTCGTTCAGGACAATTTCCCAGAACTTTGATGCCAGTTCCTCTAAGCTGAGGTTTTCTGATCTTACACCATGATAAGCACAGTCAGGCAAAATGACTCTCATGCCTTTTTCCGCCAAATGGAAGGCGAAGTGTAAATTATGCTCGCGTGCACTTGTAAATCCATGAATAAAAAATACAAGCGGCAGCGGTTTGTCTTTATTTTCAGCTTTTACGATATGTAAAAATGGAATATCGCGCGTAATTTGCTCATCAATGGTGATCACAGCCTATGAATCCTCCTTTATCATTCCCGTCTTTGTTTATTTTAACATGTAGACAACAAAGATGTGATAAAGATACACTATAGATAGAGGCGCTAACATGAAATTGCCTCCTATCACTTACAGATCAAAGGAGATTTTATGGAGACTAAACCTTATCTAATCGCACTTGACCTGGATGGCACATTATTAAAAGATGATAAAACCATTTCTGCGCACACACTTGACGTCATTCAAAAAGTGAGAGACAGCGGTCATCACGTCTGTATATCAACAGGCCGGCCATTTCGATCCAGCTCTCCTTATTATCAGCAATTACAGCTTGATTCACCCATTGTGAATTTTAACGGAGCGTTTGTCCATCATCCTCTTGATGAAAAATGGGGCAGATTTCATACGTCACTTGATCTTCAAGTGGTCAAACAGCTTGTAGACATTAGTGAAGAGTATAAAGTGCACAATGTGTTAGCTGAAGTGTTAGACGATTTGTATTTCCATTATCATGATGAAAAACTCATTGATATCTTTAATATGAATGCAAACAAAGTCACTGTTGGAGACCTTAGGGACAACCTTGGAGAGAATGTGACGAGCGTGTTAATTCATGCAAAAGAAGAGGACGTCGGAGCCATTCGAAGCTATTTATCAGATGTTCATGCAGAAGTGATTGATCACAGGCGCTGGGCTGCCCCGTGGCACGTGATTGAAATCATTAAAACAGGCATGAACAAAGCCGTTGGACTGCAAAAGATCAGTGATTATTACGGTGTTCCTAAGGAGCGGATTGTGGCATTCGGAGATGAAGACAATGATTTAGAAATGCTTGAATTTGCTGGATGCGGTGTAGCAATGGGCAACGGCATTGATGCCGTGAAACGTGTCTCAAATGAAGTCACTGATACAAATGAACAAGACGGGATTGCAAAGTTTCTAACGAATTACTTCTCGCTTTAATTTTTCCATTCATACATAGCAGATGGAAGCGGGCATACTACCGTTAGACAGGTTGTCCTGTCAGCTTGTGTAAAGGGGCGGATTCCGAATGGGTAAAAGAAGCAAATCGAAACGCTTTATACAACAAGGTAAAGATTCAGTCAGTCTTCATGACGCACGTTTTCCTTATCGTTCGACACTTGAAGAAGCGTCAGACAGAGGGAATATGAAGACTGATGCTTCTGGAGGTTCATTGTGAGAAACGAACTTTTTGATCAAGCCAAATCGTTTACTGAAGAAGCTCTTACTTCTTCATTTTCATCTGGGTTAGAGCGTCAACAGGCAGTCAAGCGAGCGAAAAATGCCGTATCCTCTGCATTTGCCAATTCGACAGATGCAGAAAGAAACCAGCTGCATACCTTCCAAGACTTGCTCGATGATCTCTAACATAAAAAAGCTGGCCACATTAGGTGGACAGCTTTTTTGATTCCCTTGCTTATTTGACTTGGAATGTTTTCTTCTCCGTGATTTGTTTCAGCCCTTCTGCTTTTCCTTTAAACGTTACGACTGCTTCGTATGTTCCGGGCTTTACACCGTTTGACCATGTATCTTGAAAATCATAGGCCTCGCCTTTTTTCAGCACAAAAGTTTGGATGGCCTGTGTGAACATACGGTCTTTCGAATAGCGGTATTGTTCATTCCCGTTTTCGTCATACACACTAAGCTCGAATTTTTGGCTTGTGTTAAAGGTAAATTCAAAATCTCGATCTGATTCATTTTTCAGTGACATGTTAAATTGAACTGAAGAACCTTTCTGGACGGGGTCTACTGTGAGCTCAACCGTTTTTTCTCCCATTTGACCGGATACCTCCTTGTCTGGTTCATCCTTTTTTTGTTGTCCACAAGCGGCTAAAACCAATAGAATGAGAAGAAGCACCAACCCTTTTTTCATCTGCTACCCACCTTTTAATCTCGTCTGAAAAATCCAAGAATATTGGTTGTCTGCACAATATTTGTAAAGGCTTTTGGATCGACTTCTTTAATAATTTGTTCAAGTTCATATAGCTCATACCTTGTAATGACGATCACCATCATTTCCTTTTGCTCGTTGGTGAATGCGCCTTTTGCAGGTACAGTCGTAATGCCTCTGACCATTTTTCCATAAATGGCTTCTTTGATTTCATCTGCTTTCTTCGTGACAATCATCGCGGTCAGCTTCTCATGTCTTGTATGGATGGCATCAATGACCCTTGTGGTCACATATAATGTGACAAGGGTATATAATGCTTTCTCCCAACCTTGTAATAATCCTGCTGTAAAAATGATGATTCCATTTAAAATGAAGAAATACGTGCCAACTGGTTTATCCTTCCACTTCGCTAAAACCATAGCAACAATGTCAAGTCCGCCTGTCGAAGCCCCGTATTTGAGCGTGATTCCAATCCCTACTGCGGATATGACACCGCCGAACACAGCATTTAATAAAATATCGTGGGAAACACTCGTTTCTGGTAAAATGCCAAGGAAAATGGTCGTCAGTGCAACACTGATGATGCTGTACAAAGTAAAGGAACGGCCAACTTTCATCCAGCCTAAAATGCCGACTGGAATGTTTAAAATAAATAATAGAATCCCTGTTGATACATAAAATGGCGCATATTGATCGATTAAGCTGGATAACAGCTGGGCTACCCCTGTAAAACCGCTCGCATATACGTCAGCTGGGATTAAGAATAAATTCAGTCCAATCGCATTGAGTAATGCACCAATAACGACGACAATGAGTTTTTTTGCTTCTCCAATGAACATGTTGTCATTCCTCCACTTACCATTCTCTCTATGGTTTTCCCTAAAATTTAGAATTTGAACACGAAAAGATGATTTCTATGATATAGTTAGGCTAAAAAGATGTAAAATATGGCTTATTTTTTAGAAAGAAGGGATTTATATGACTGTTCATATCATAGCAGACAGTGCTGCTGATCTGCCTCTTTCTTATTATGATGAACATAACATAACGCTCATTCCGCTCCGCGTATTACTTGGCGAGCAGGAATTTGAGGATTTGATCACCATTGAACCAAAACAAGTATTTGATGCGATGAGACAAGGAGCCAGTCCAAAAACGTCACAGGCTTCACCAAACCGGATCAAGGAAACCTTTGTTTCTGCCGCTCAAACCCATACATCTGCCATCTATGTCGCTTTTTCATCAGAGCTTTCAGGTACATACCAGACAGCTGTGATGATGGCAAACGAAGTGAAGGAAGAATACCCTGATTTTGATTTACGAATCATTGATTCTAAATGCGCTTCACTCGGCTATGGGCTTGCTGTCAAACACGCTCAATCACTTGCCATTGACGGAAATACAATACAAGAAATTGAAACGTCTGTAAAGCATTTTTGTGAATCTTTACAACATATTTTTACTGTAGACGATTTATCGTATTTAGCAAGAGGCGGAAGAATCAGTAAAGCGTCCGCATTTGTTGGCGGTTTGTTAAGCATTAAGCCCATTTTACATGTCGAAGATGGAAAACTCATCCCGCTTGAAAAAATCCGCGGACGTAAAAAGCTGCTGAAACGTATTATTGAACTAATGAAAGAACGCGGAACGGATTGGTCGAACCAAACCGTTGGTATTAGTCATGGTGATGATCCTGCACTGGCGGAAGACATGAAACAGCTGATCGAAGCCGAATTTCATCCAAAGGAAATTGATATTCAGATCATCGGCGCCGCTGTTGGGTCCCATTCAGGACCTAGCACGCTTGCGATCTTTTTTACAGGCAAATGATCATAAAAAGCACCCTTCCCTGACACAACACGGGAAGGGTGCTTTTCTTATGAAAGTTTAAATCGCTGGACGGTTTCATTTAACCTCGCCGTCATACTCATCAATTCTTCGACCTGTTTGTTCATTTGATGGAACGATTGCAGCTGTTCATTGGCTGAGGCAGAAATTTCTTCGCTGCCAGCTGCTGTTTCTTCTACCACTGCACTAATATTTTCAATCGAGTGCAGTACTTGTCCGCCAAGTTCTGTTGATTGCATAATTTGGTCATTTAAGACCGCCATTTCTTGTTTAATATGCTGCGCTTTTGTTTCTATATCTTCAAAGGAGTGTGAGGTTTTGTCCATCGCATCCTGCTGCTGAAGTGAAAGCTTGACCCCTTCTTGGACAGTTTGACTAATGGATTGAATGCCTCTTTCAATATGACTGACCATGTCAAAGATTTGTCTTGTGGCATTAGACGATTCATCGGCAAGCTTGCGAATTTCATCTGCTACAACAGCAAAGCCTTTTCCAGCTTCGCCTGCTCTTGCCGCTTCAATGGCTGCGTTTAAGGAAAGCAGGTTTGTTTGGTCCGCAATGTCAGAAACCGTTTTGGCCATGGCTGAGATTCCGCTGGCGTATTGCGTGAATTCTCCTGCTGATTCTTCGATTTGTCTCGTGGCATGTGTATTTTTTTCAATCGCTGTTTTTGTTTCTGTTAACGTGTGCTTTCCGCTTTCTACGGCTTCGATGGCATCCTCTGTACTGCGGATGACCGTTTGCGAGCGTTCGGAATTTTTACGTCCATGCTGGTCCATTTTCTCAATCAAGCTGACGCCGTGCTGGAGATCTTCTGAAATCGCTTGTGACCCATTGGCCATTTCATCTGTCGAAACAGATACTTGATTCGCAGACTCCATCATCTTTTTGTTTTCATCATTCAGGTGGATCGAGAATGTCTCTACTCGGCTTGAGACATTGCTGATTTCTTTAATCAGACTAATCAGCTGATCTGTCATTTGATTAAAGGATTCATTCAAGCCGCCGATTTCATCCTTGCGCTGAATATCCATCCGCTCCACAGCAAGATTGCCTTCAGCGATCTGCTTTGCTCTGTAGGATAGTGATTTGATGGGTGTCACGATGGATCGCGTTAATCCAATATTTAAAAAGACAGCAATGACAATCAGTGTGAGGGCTGAGACGAGTGCACTTGTGATAATCCATTGGACATTGTCTGCTGCAGCCTCTAGATTTTGTTTATACGCTTCTTCTGCCCTTTTATTCATCGTATGCACATCGTTTAAAACGCCATCAATTCTTGCTGCCACACGTCTTGCATCCGATGCGTTTTTTTCACCAATGGCATTGTTTGCTTCCTTGGTCCACGTGTCATATTTTGAATTTAACCTTGTTAATGCCTCTTTGTTCATATTTCCTGCATGTTTGTTTAACGTTTGCAGCTGTTTTTTTGCTGTAGAAATATCGTTTTGAACGATCTCTAGCTGTTCATCTGAGAGTGTCATCGAATAATTGGTCATGGCTTGCTCGACACTTTCAAAGCTTGCCTTCGTTTTTTGTACATTTAATAAGGTTTGGACATCTGTCTCATTTGATGATTGGATCTTTGTCATGCTGACAATGATAAAGGCGATAACGCCAACTGCTAAAAGAAGTGAGATAAGTGAGTTGAGTAAAATTTTGACGCGTAAGCTCATGATGCGCCCCCCTCTTCTTTTAGAAGCGTCTGCTTCAGACCATTTAATTTTTTGGTCAGTGTCTCAGCATTTTTCAGGATCCGGATTTTTGCCATATCGATTCCATCATTGCTTAAGTCATAGACAACATGCCCGCTTTTCATTTGATTGTTCTTGACGAGCTGTTCGCTGAATTGATAGACCACTTCATCGACTTTTTTCACCATAGACGAAATGACCGCTTTTTCAGCAGTATAGTACTGATCGCTGTCTACACCAATGGCATATTTCCCCTGTGACTGTGCTTCTTTTAATACACCGACACCTGTATAACCGGCTGCCGCATATAAAACGTCTGCTTTCTTTTTGATCATGTCTTTGGCTATTTTACTCCCCTTGCCTGCATCACTAAACGTACCGGCATAGGTAGATAAAATCTTGATTTTCGGATTGACTGATTTGGCGCCTTTTTGAAATCCTTTTTCAAAACGATGGATGACATCTGCGTCAACACCGCCAACAAATCCAATGACATCGCTTTTCGTTGTCATCGCAGCAAGTGCACCTGCTAAATAGCTGCCTTGCTCTTCTTTAAATGTCACAGAGGTCACATTTTTCAGCTCAGATACAGCATCGATCAGAAGGAACTGCTTCTTCGGATATTTCTTCGCAACTTTTTCTAGGTCTTCTTGCATACTGAAACCTACACCAATGACAAGATCATTTCCATCTTTTACGAGCTCTGTCAGCCCTTTTTCATATGTATCAGTTTCTGCAATTTCTCTATAATCAAATTCAATGCCAAGCTCATCACGTGCTTTTTCTAATCCTTTAAATGATGAATCGTTAAATGATTGATCACCAAGACCATCATCTGTGAGCATAACGCCAATATGCTTCGCAGTTGATTTTGGCGCCCCCTCCTGTTGATTACCGCATGCGGCGAGCACCATAAGCATGGCTGCCATCAGAAGTAATGAAATCTTCACTTTCATCCAAAAACACACTCCTTTTATCATCCTTACTCCTTTTTTATCGGATTTGAGAGGCGTTGTTTCAATGATATAGTGAAGGTTTTTCGTGACTTTTTTCATAGAAAAAATCCATTATTTAAGACAAAAATAAAAAAGTGAGCAAATGCTCACTTTTTCTCGTATGTCCAGCCTTCTTTTTGGTAAACTAAATCATTTTTCATGAGATGACCTAGTGCTCGTTTAAAGGCTGCTTTGCTCATTTGAAATCTTTCGCGGACATCCTCTGGATCACTTTTGTCTCCATAAGGCATAGCGCCGTTTCTTGTTCTCATATAGGTTAAAATTTCTTCTGCATCGACAGATAATGCATCCTGTTTTCTAGGAAGCAGAGAAACGTTCACGGTTCCATCCTCTTTCACTGCAATGACGCGTCCTGTAACGGTCGATCCTAATCTTGGCTCTTCCTTTCGTTCCGTGCGGTGAATAAACCCTCGCACGCCTGTATCTGTCAGCATAAAAGAACCTGTCGCAATTAAACGATAAATTGTTCCAGTGATTTCTTTGTTCATTAAGGTTTCTGGTGCCTCTGTGAACAATTCACTGATTACGTCTTCTGTGGCTGGTTTTGCGAACATTCTGCCGTAGCTTGTGACTTTCAGCATACAGTAGAGTTTGTCTCCTTTTTTCGGCCATGCTTCCTCAAAAGGCGGGAGGTGTTCTGTTGCAACAAGTGCATCCTTTGACAGCCCAACATCGACAAATGCGCCCATGTCTTCTACCACGTCCACGACTTCTACCCAGCCGTATGTATGTGCGTTAATTGTAGGTATTTTCATCGTGGCAGCGAGTCTTTCTTCATGATCTACATATAAGTAGACCTCTACTTCATCTCGGTCACCAATATCTTCTGTCATTTCACTGCGATGTAAGAGGACCGAATCTTCACCGTCTGTCAAAAAGTAGCCGTATTCCATTTCGTTCTCTATTTGCAAGGTCAGTTGCTCACCTGGTCTCATGTTCTCTTCCTTCCTATCTGCCCATAAAAGAGCGTTCGTTCATCTTTTGATTCACTCTATTCTACTATACTTCTTCCTGCATGAACATCTCTAGTTCTGTTAGCTAAAGTGGACAAACTGGACACGATTTATACGGCTGGCGCCTTTACTCTTTGATAAAGTTTTCTTCTTCTGCTATTTGCATGATAAAATAGACGCAATATCTAAACTTGGAGGTCATGTGTGATGGCAAAAGAAAGCTCATTTGACATTGTATCGAAGGTTGAACTGCCTGAAGTGCAAAACGCTGTTCAAGCAGCGCTGAAAGAAATTAAAAACCGTTATGATTTTAAAGGAAGTAAAAGTGATATTTCTCTCGAAAAAGAAGAGCTCGTTCTCATCTCTGATGATGACTTCAAACTTGAGCAGCTAAAAGATGTGCTTGTGACAAAGCTGATCAAACGAAATGTTCCAACTAAAAACATCGATTACGGAAAAACCGAGCATGCCCTTGGCGGTACAGTACGCCAGCGTGCGAAGCTGATCAGCGGGATTGATCAAGACAACGCCAAAAAGATCAACGCGCTTATCAAGCAGTCTGGTATCAAAGTGAAATCACAATTTCAGGATGACCAAGTGCGTGTGACAGGGAAAAATAAAGATGATTTACAAGAGGTAATTTCTCTTATGCGCAAGGCTGATTTGCCGATTGATGTCCAATTTATAAATTTTCGATAAATTTCAAATTTTCCATTGATTATTTCTGCATTTTTCGTTACAGTTGATGGAAGTTCAATTCATTGACATGTTCATATTGCTTTCTTATCAAGAGAGGCAGAGGGACTGGCCCTGTGAAGCCTCAGCAACCGGTGTAGTAGAAATCTATTTTCTATGACCAAGGTGCTAAATCCAGCAAGCAACTGCTTGGAAGATAAGGAGAAGAATTACGATACAGCCAAAAAGTCTTCTTCTTATCAGAAGGCTTTTTTTGTTACATAGAAATAAGGAGGAATACAATGGGCCTATTACAAGACTTACAAAACCGCGTACTGATAGCTGATGGAGCGATGGGAACACTTTTATACTCTTACGGCATTGACCGCTGCTTTGAAGAATTAAATTTATCGAAAGAGGATGAAGTGAAACGGGTGCACGAGGCATATGTGCAGGCAGGCGCTGACATCATCCAAACAAACACATACGGCGCGAATTATATTAAACTATCCCGCTACGGCTTAGAGGAAGAAACAAAACGCATCAATACAAAAGCAGTACAAATTGCAAAAGCAGCCGCAGGCTCTGCTTATGTACTCGGAACAATTGGCGGCATTCGGACGTTTAACAAAAATGCCTACTCTATAGAAGAAATCAAACGAAGCTTTAGAGAGCAGCTGTACATTCTATTAAATGAAGAACCTGACGGATTGTTGCTTGAAACGTATTATGACATAGAAGAAGCAAAGGCTGTTCTTCAAATTGCCCGAAAAGAAACGACTCTCCCGATTGTCATGAACGTCTCTATGCATGAACAAGGCGTTTTGCAGGATGGTACCCCGCTGAAGGATGGTTTATCTGAGTTATCATCTCTTGGTGCAGATGTTGTCGGCATCAACTGCCGGCTAGGCCCTTATCACATGATTCAGGCACTCGAAGGCGTTCCACTTTTGGAAAATTCGCATTTATCTGTCTACCCTAACAGCAGTCTCCCCTCTCTTGAAGCAGGCAGACTCGTCTATGATACAGATAACGATTATTTCCGAAAAAGTGCACTTGAATTTAGAAATCAGGGCGCACGTATTATCGGAGGCTGCTGCGGAACAACACCTCAGCATATTAGCGCAATGGCTGAAGCGGTCAAAGATTTAGCACCGATCACTGAAAAAGAAGTAAAGGTGTTAAAAGAGGAAATCATTTCAATACAAGATCAGCGCACTGAGCCAGGTCTTGATGAGCTGGCTGTGAAAAAACGTTCGATTATCGTAGAGCTTGATCCGCCGAAGAAGCTGAACTTCGAAAAATTTCTCGTTGCTGCAAATGAATTAAAGGATGCTGGCATTGATGCATTGACGTTAGCCGATAATTCTCTTGCGACTCCGCGCATTAGCAATGTCGCTTGCGGCGCATTATTAAAGCAGCAGCTCGATATGCGTTCTCTTGTTCATATCACATGCCGCGACCGTAATTTGATTGGCCTTCAATCTCATTTAATGGGGCTCGACACCCTTGGATTAACCGATATTTTAGCGATCACAGGCGATCCATCTAAAATTGGAGACTTCCCAGGTGCAACATCTGTCTATGATTTAACCTCCTTTGATTTGATTCGTCTCATCAAACAATTTAATGAAGGCCTTTCTTTCTCAGGAAAACCCCTTGGCAAAAAGACCAATTTTTCAGTGGCTGGCGCGTTTAACCCAAATGTGCGCCATATTGATAAAGCAGTCAAACGTCTTGAGAAAAAAATCGAATACGGTGCTGATTATTTTATTTCTCAGCCTGTTTATTCTGAGGAACAGCTTGTGAAAATTCATGAGGAAAGCCGCCACTTGGATAAACCGATTTACATCGGCATTATGCCATTAACAAGCAGCCGAAACGCCGAGTTTATTCATCACGAAATTCCAGGCATCAAATTATCTGATTCTATTCGTGACATTATGGCCAAAGCTGGCGAGGATAAAGAAAAGCAGCGAGCAGAAGGCTTAGCGATTGCCCGCTCTTTATTAGATACAGCCTGCGAATTGTTTAATGGCATTTATTTAATTACTCCTTTCCTTCGATCAGATTTAACAGCAGAACTGACCACCTACATCCATCAGAAAGAAAAGGAGTCTAACGTCCATGTCAACTATCACTGAACAGCTCAAAAAACGCATCCTCGTCCTTGATGGGGCAATGGGCACAATGATTCAAAACGCCAACCTGACAGCAGAGGACTTTGGCGGAGAAGAGTATGAGGGCTGTAACGAGTATTTGAATGTGACAGCCCCTCACATCATCTCTAAGATCCATAGGGAGTACCTCGAAGCAAGTGCCGATCTCATTGAAACAAATACGTTCGGTGCGACAAAGCTCGTTCTTGATGAATATGGGCTTGGTCACCTTGCCTATGAACTCAATGTTCGAGCTGCGCAGCTGGCAAAGGCTGAAGCAGACCGTTTCTCCACACCGGATAAGCCGCGTTTTGTTGTAGGCGCAATGGGCCCAACAACGAAAACATTATCTGTAACAGGCGGCACAACCTTCAGTGAGCTCGTCAGAAACTATGAAGAGCAGGCCCTCGCTCTAATTGACGGAAAGTGTGATGCCCTTCTTTTAGAAACAAGCCAAGACATGCTGAATGTAAAAGCTGGATTCAAAGGAATTCGGGAAGCCTTTCAGAAGGCAGGCATTCAATTACCACTCATGGTATCAGGTACGATTGAACCGATGGGCACCACCCTTGCTGGTCAGGATATCGAAGCCTTTTATATCTCTCTTGAGCATATGAAACCCATCAGTGTGGGCCTGAACTGTGCGACTGGTCCAGAATTTATGACAGACCACATCCGCACGCTCTCCTCCATCGCAAAGTCAGCGGTGAGCTGCTATCCGAATGCTGGTCTCCCAGATGAAGAAGGCCAATATCATGAATCCCCTGCTTCTCTTGCTAAAAAAATCGCCGCCTTTGCTAAGGAAGGCTGGTTAAATATTGTCGGCGGCTGCTGTGGAACGACACCTGCACATATTCAAGCATTGTCAGATGAAGTACGCACGCTTCAGCCGCGTCATATCACTCGAGGATCACCGCAGCATACCGTATCAGGAATTGAGCCCCTTATTTATGAGGATTCAATGCGTCCTCTTTTTGTAGGTGAACGGACCAATGTCATTGGTTCTCGCAAATTCAAACGGCTCATTGCGGAACAAAAGTTTGAAGAAGCAGCAGAAATTGCTCGTGCTCAGTTGAAAAATGGCGCTCACGTCGTTGATGTGTGTCTGGCTGATCCAGACCGTGATGAGGCAGCAGACATGGAAGGCTTTTTACAAGAAGCCATGAAAAAGGTGAAAGCCCCTTTTGTCATTGATTCAACGGATAAACACGTGATTGAAAAGGCACTCACCTATTCTCAAGGGAAAGCCATCATCAATTCTATTAATCTTGAGGATGGCGTGGAACGTTTTGAAGAGATTCTTCCCCTTGTGAAGCTATATGGCGGTGCACTTGTTGTTGGCACAATTGATGAAATAGGAATGGCTGTGACAGCAGAACGAAAGCTTGAAATTGCTGTACG
Source organism: Bacillus sp. F2HM (assembly GCF_019266135.1). Lineage (NCBI taxonomy): Bacteria > Bacillati > Bacillota > Bacilli > Caryophanales > Bacillaceae > Bacillus > Bacillus sp. F2HM. Next base: position 61,951 of record NZ_LRMO01000019.1, on the reverse strand, counting down.
TTCGCATGATTTGTTAACGAAGAAATATGGAATTCCTGCAAGTGACATCATTTTTGATCCGCTTGTCTTTCCCGTAGGCACTGGAGACGAGCAATATATTGGCGCCGCTGAAGAAACGATCAAAGGCATTAAAATGATCAAGGAAACCCTGCCTGAGTGCCTCACCATTTTAGGCATCAGCAATGTATCTTTCGGACTTCCGCCTGTTGGCAGAGAAATCTTAAATGCCGTTTATTTGTATCACTGCGTGCAAGCAGGGCTTGACTATGCCATTGTGAATACAGAAAAGCTTGAACGCTTCGCTTCCATTCCAAAGGATGAAATCAAACTAGCTGAAACCTTGCTTTATGAAACAAATGACCAAACACTGGCTGAATTCACCCAATTTTACCGCGGCAAAAAGAAAACGGAGAAAAAACCAAAGGTCTCCTTATCACTTGATGAAAGGCTGGCGCTCTACGTCGTCGAGGGAACGAAAGAAGGTCTCATCGATGATCTAGCCCTTGCTTTGGAGCATTATGAATCGCCGCTTCATATCATCAATGGCCCGTTAATGCAGGGCATGGCTGAAGTTGGTCGTCTTTTTAATCAAAACGAACTGATCGTAGCCGAAGTGCTCCAATCGGCAGAGGTCATGAAAGCATCTGTTTCGTTTCTTGAGCAATATATGGAAAAGCAACATGCAAGCGGGAAAGGAAAGATTCTTCTTGCGACTGTAAAAGGAGATGTCCATGATATCGGGAAAAACCTTGTCGACATCATTTTGAGCAATAATGGCTTTCAAGTGGTCGACCTCGGTATCAAGGTGACACCTCAAACATTGATTGAAGCTGTGCAAAAGGAAAAACCAGATATGATTGGATTATCAGGCTTACTTGTAAAGTCCGCACAGCAAATGGTACTAACCGCTCAGGATTTACAAAAAGCAAACATTTCTGTTCCTATTTTGGTCGGCGGTGCTGCCCTTTCTCGTAAATTTACAAAAATGAAAATTTCGCCTCATTATGATGGGCCTGTTCTTTATGCAAAAGATGCTATGGACGGACTATCATTAGCCAATGAGTTAAAAGCGAATCCTCTTCAATTTCAAACAGAGCCGCAAGAAGAGCCAGCGGCACCTATCAAGGAGAAAGAAGGAAAGCAGCCGAAAGCTGTCATTGAATTACTAGAAAAACGCGCATCTCTCCCGCAAGCACCGGTATTTACACCAGAAAATACCACACGCCATTATGTGAGGGACATCGATTTGCATCATATTATGCCATATGTGAATGAACAAATGCTCATTGGTCATCATCTCGGTTTAAAGGGAAAGGTCAAAACCTTATTAGCTGAACAGCACCCAAAAGCATTGGAATTAAAACAGCTTGTCACAGATCTTCTAAACGAAGGCAGAGAGAAAAACTGGTTTGCGCCAGCATTTGTGTATCAATTCTTCCCTGCCAGTTCAGACGGAAATGATTTGCATATTTATGATCCCGAAGAACCTAACCGCATCATTGAAACGTTCCAATTTCCAAGGCAGGAGAAGCTCCCGTACCGCTCTATTTCTGATTATGTACGGAAAAGTGATGAAAACGAGAAAGATTATATTGCCTTATTTGCCGTCACAGCCGGCGCGCGTATACGTGAAGTCGCGCAGCAATTTAAGCAGGAAGGAGATTATTTAAAAATGCATGCTGTCCAAGCTCTGGCACTTGAGCTTGCAGAAGGATTAGCTGAAAGAACCCACCAAGTGATTCGTGACAAATGGGGATTCCCTGACCCCGTCGATTTTACAATGGAAAAACGATTCCAAGCGAAATATCAAGGGCAGCGCTATTCCTTTGGTTATCCAGCGTGTCCAAATCTTGAGGACCAAGAAAAGCTGTTCAAGCTGCTTCAGCCTGAAAAAATCGGCATCCATCTGACAGAAGGATTCATGATGGAACCTGAAGCATCTGTTTCAGCGATCGTCGTTTCCCACCCTGAAGCTCGATATTTTAATGTTCATTAAGACTAGAACCCGTCATTGGGGGGTCTTTTTTGATACACGCTGAGAGGAAAAGGATCTCCCTTTTCCTTTTTCTTATGCCTTTTATGGTACGATACATATAGATGAAATCAGCTAAGAAGGAGTTGCGTGTATTGGAAAACGTTGTACAACGAACTTTAACACTTGATGACATACCCGATCTTATCGCATTGTCAAAAGAGGTCGACTGGCCTGATTACAATGCGGATGAGCTTACATCTCTTTTAACAAACGGATATTTTACAGGTTTTTCAACAACAGATGGACAAGTGATCTCATGTGCAGGGCTTTTCCAATATGATAAAGCAGCATCAATTGGTGCCGTTATTGTATCTGAGACGCACCGCGGCTTAGGCCTTGCACGGAAAATGATTGACACCCTGCTTCGCAGAAGCAATCAAAGTGTTCCTGTCGTTTTAACTGCTACTGTACAAGGACAGCCCGTTTACGAAAAAATCGGATTTCAAACGGCCGGCTATATTCATACATACAAAGCACAGACCACGAATCCATCGGCTTTTCGTGTGTCAGGCGGGATTCACCTTTCTCCTGCTGATGAAACGGACCTGCCGTCTATTGAAGCACTTGATGAAAAAGGTGCAGGCACCAATCGATCAAGCTTTATAAGAAAGCGAATGGAACGAGCATCGTTCCGGCTGATCGCAAAGAATGAGCATCATGAAACAACTGGCTTTGCATTTGGCATCGAAACCCCTGCTAATCTAATGATTGGACCGCTTACAGCAAACGATGAACAAACCGCTCTCTCGCTCATCCAATCACTCATCACGTCTTATTCAGGTGCAATTCGTATAGATATGCAAGAAGAAACTGCTGAACGCCTGCATGAAACACTTGTTGAAGCAGGATTTACGAAAACAAACGTAGCCCATTTTATGATGATTCGCGGGAAAGAAAAACTAAATGATCCCGCCCTTTTCTATTCCCTTGCCTCTCAAGCATTTTCTTAAAAAACAAACAAGCTGTAGACACTTGATGTCTACAGCTTTTCTATTACTTCTCCCCAACTGACGAAAGAACATGAGCGAGTGCATTTGTGACCTTCCCATGCTCTGATGCATGCGGGCGGTCATCACCATCTCCATAGCCATAATCAATCATTCGATTACGATTTAAGCAAAGCTTTGTCAGCTTCGGCTGGAATAGATCAAATAATTCAAAACGGTCTTTCAACTGCGGGAATTGCTTTTGATACTGCTGAATTTCTTCAGCAAGCAAACGCCAAAGAGTCGTTTCATCTAACAGATTGTGATTGTCTAATACGTTGGATACATAACGCAGATTGCAAATAAATAATCCTGTAAAGATAAATTGCACCAGACCTTCTGGCGGCTCACTGCGCAGCACTTCTTTTAAATCTTCTTCTAATGAAGCTAATTCAGGCAGCGGCTGGTCACTTATATTCACATCATCAACGAAATCTTTGATCGCCAAACGATGAGGCTGATGATTTTTTAACACAAGAATTGTATTTTGCCCATGCGGTGAAAAGACTGTGCCGTATTGATACATAAAGTGCAGCAGCGGCGGCATCACGACATGGAAGAACTTCGCCATCCATTCTTTTGCTGAGAGACCTGATTTTTCAATCAGCTGCTTGATATACGGCTCACCTTCTTGATCCTCATAAGTGAGTGCCGCAAGTGTAACAGGGCTCTCCCCTTCTTCTAAGTACGTATAAATGCTTTCTCTAAAAATGACACCGAGCATCTCAAGATATTGATACGGCGCACCAGGCAGTTTGCTGTAGTATGGATGATCGACATTGATACTTGCATTCTCACCTGGTAAAATGACGCGGCAGACATCAGATAAAAATGAGTCTTGATCGGCAATCCCTTTAATATGCGCTGTAATGCGCGGGGCAATGACCGTACGTTCTGATGGGAGTCCACGGTACACGAGCGTATTTAAAATACTCATTGGCAGTTTAATATGATGCTTGTCTTTATTTGAGATATTTGTAAAGGTTCTGATCGACTGCTGCGGGATATATTGATCCAGTCCCTCTCCCAAATACACAATCCGGCGCAAGGCCAAATCTTCCGGGAAATGCTGAATAATCATATGCGTCCACTGCCACTGATGAACAGGCATCATATAATAGTCAGCTGCATTCAGTCCTTCATCCTTTAACACACGTTGAAATTGACGAATCGTGACTTCATCTAATTCTTTGGCGATTACCTGCTCATAGTTTTCATGATCGACTGCATGGAATGTCGCAAGCTCTCTATGTACAGCAATCCAAGACAGCTGCACACATTCCTGCCGTTCTGGTGCATAAGCTAAGTAATCATCGTAGCTGAATCCTATACGCCCTTTGTTATACACAATCCAAGGATGGCCTGTCATTTCTCCTTCAATCCATGCATAATCAGTATCTGTCAGTTCATCCGCACGAAGTGCTTTTTTCGACAGCAAATGGACATCGGCTAACAAAGTATGGTGAAGCTCTTTGATAAGATGGCCTGTTGTATCAGAAGACATTGGAATGATCGGCTGAATGTCTAGTAAAAACACAATGGCACTGACATCCTTTGACCATTTTCCATCTTGACAGCACTCAATTGATTCAGCGATTGTATCAAAACTATCAAACAACCGAGGTTTTGCCAGATAACGATATTTCTTATGTTCGTGAATGATTAATTCATACTGCGCGATGCCATCCTTACAATCCAGCTCTACAGGATGAAGCATGTCCTCATACATGTATTCAGACAGCATTTTTGCCACCATTCGCTGGTTTGCCTTTTTCCAAGCAGCAGGATTCACCGCTTTTTTCAATTCATCTTGTACACTCATCGCTTCATCCTCCTTATCCTTTGATTTCTTCAAATGTGTGTGCGTTCTTGTGTATTCCAAATGTCTGGAAGACGTGTTTTTGATAAAGTGGATACACAGTTTGGCGAGCAAGTTCATTGATGATCACACTGTTTCGATAAGCCCCCAGCCCCAAATCTGGAGCGCCGACCCCATGTGTATGAAGCTCTGCATTTTGTACAAAAATATCATTTTCACCCATCGTATTTGTTTTCAAACGATATTCACGTTCAACTTGGAATCTCCCTTGATCATCCCATTGAATGTGATGAGAAATAGGATTGATAAATGGCGGCAGAACGGATTGATAGCCAGTCGCCAATACGACAATATCCGTCTCATGTGTAAAGGATTCTTCCTTGACCCATTGCGTGCATGAAAGTGATAATCTGCCTGTAGTTTCCTCAATCAGGTTAACCTCTGTCATGGCTTGAAGCACTGTGTTCAGCTGCTTTCCACAGGCAGAACGTTCATAAAGCAAATGATAAATATCACGAATCATCGCCGAACTGATACCTTTATACAGCAAGTCTTGCTGTTTTAATAACGCATCCTTTTTGCCTTGCGGAAGCTCATAAAAGAAATCAATATAGTCAGGGGAGAAATACTCAAGTCCAAGGTTTGAATATTCCATTGGGAAAAATCCTTTTGACCGTGTGAACCAGTGAATATCCTGCGCCTCATCATCTGATAAAATGTCATAAAACACTTCTGCCGCACTTTGACCAGAGCCGATAACTGTTACAGATTTCCCTTTGAAACAGCCTTCTTTCTTTCGTTTTAAATAGTCAGCTGAGTGAAAAACCTTCTCTCCTAAAGCAGGCTGGAGCGATGCGGGTATCGCCGGCTGCGTGCCAATTCCTAAGACGAGATGTTTGCTTTCAAACACCTCTACAGTTTGGTTCTTTACATGACGGACATGCACTTCATAGCGCTTTTCGCCTGCCTTTTCGATCAGTGAGACAGATTCGACGTTCATGCCAAATCGGCAAGAGTCTAACTGGTCAGCGACCCAGCGGCAATAATGACTGTATTCCTTGCGCGGGATATGGAAGTCCTCTAGAAAGTAAAATGAATACAAACGGTTTTGTTCCTGCAAATAGTTGAGGAAGCTATATTTGCTTTTCACATCTGCCATGCTGACAAGGTCCGCTAAAAATGGGACTTGCAGTGTCGTCCCTTCAATGAGCATCCCAGGGTGCCAGTGAAAGGCTTCACTTCTTTCAAAAAACAAAGCGTCGATTTCATTTACTTCTTCAGATAATGCGGCAAGCCCCAGGTTAAACGGGCCAATGCCGATCCCAATTACATCCACTATATTATTTTGCTTGTTGGACCGCGTCATGGTTATACTTCCTTTCGAATCGTTCTCGATCACAAAACATCAAAAGACCTGTTTTATCGGGTAAAGTGACTGGTTTCACACGTTCGAAGCCGCATTTCTCAAATACATGAATCATTTTTTCATTGCGAATATCCGGCTCAGCAACGATTTTTTCTGTTCGTTTGTTCTGCTCAAATTGAAATGCTGTCATTGCCTGAAGGAGCGGCGCAGCAAATCCTTTTCCCACATAATCCGGCTCCCCTATTAACAGGTGGATGCCTTGATCATGCGGAGAAGGCTCATAGTAGGATTCAATGATATCCCCTTTCACGTTGTAAGCCTCAAAATAACTCATTGGCGTCCCATCAATCGTGCCTAAATAAAGAGTTTGATGCGGATCATGTATAGCCTGATAAAAATGCTTTTCAAAATCAGGAAACGGAATATTCAAATGCCAAAATGGGTGAACGTACTCTTCTTGCATCCACTTATGGACAAGCTGGACGTCTCTTTCATATTCAGCACGAATAAACCTGATGCGATGCCTCATCCAATCAGCGCCTCCTTATGTAAAAAGAGCGGATTCAAGACAGCCGTGTAACGAGACTGTGTTTCCAGAGAGCCTGTCAGCTCATCCATATCTTCAAATCGTGTCAGCAAATTCGCTTTTGAAGGAAGTTCTTTTGAGCGGAGAAGGCTGTTAGTCAGATCAGATGCTCCGTACGTCTCCTCATGAGCGAGCAATGTATCTCTCACGAGTGCCAGCAAATCTTCTTCCTTTGCAAGGCCTTCCGTGCCAAAGCCATTAATGAGCCCAAATAAATGATTAAAGAAGAAATAATAACGGAGTCTCTCAACGGCTACATCATCCGCACAAATGGTTTCACTTCTTACGCTCAAGTTTTGAACTAGATTCGCGAGCTTATCTTTTTTTGATTCACTATAATAGTAGCCTTGGTTGTCACGATAATAGAAGGTCTCTGGATAACCATCCTTCATTTGCACAACAGCATTTTGCTGATGGGCCTCGAGTGCAAGACCATACGTTTCAAACAGCCAGAGCATCGGCTTTAACGAAATGGTCAAATATTGTTTAAACCAATCTTGGCTGACCGCTTCTGTTGACCGTCCTTCTGCGTCTGCAAGTTTATGAATAATTCCTGCTAATCTCGATTTTCCTCCGTACGCATGATCCTGACACAGCCCAGCAATTAAGCTTGCGCCTTTTTCACGATGCAAGAATGGATTTTGACGAATGACCACTTCAAAGCCTGATTCCGCTTCATCTCCTCGAATAGAGAGATATGCGGGATCTTCAATGACCCGGAATCCAGAGAATTTTTCATATAAAGAAACGCCTAATTCTGTTTTTAAGATGCGGGACATCTCTACTCCTCGATCCAGTTCCTTTTGTTTATTGATGCGTAACGAGTTCGTAATTTTCACAGGAACAGAGAATTTGAGCATATAAGCAGAATCCTTTTGATAGACCGTTCTAAAGGATGAGGTCGCTGTGTATTCAGACCCCAGCGGGCCTAAATAAGTCAGTTTCCCCTCCTCTATATAACGCTTCACGAATGCCTTCTCCATGACCACTTTGACTTGCAGCGGATGAATCGGAATGAGCACATATTCTCCGTTTTCTGTTAACCTATTCAGTTTCTCTGTTTCTTCTGGCACCTGACGCGAAAGCTCTTCTAACATGAGGCTTGCCGCAGGTTGTGAAATAGACGAATCCTGAAGCACAATCGAATGGTGCGCTTTAAAGTAATGAAGCTGGAAAGCTCCTTTCAGCTCAGGAGAATAGACGGCTTCCTCCTCTTCTGTCATTCCTTGTCTGCTTTTTGGTGTAGGATGTGTTAAATGTCCAAGGAGAAGTGACTGCTCAGCCTCGATGTACTCAAAATCAGCTTGAGATAAAGCAGCTTGATCACTTTCTCTCTCCCGTAAGAAACGTTCAATATTTCGGCAGCTTAAAATGATGCGAAGCATGAATTCATCCTCTGCATCTGTGCGGCCATATGCAATGAGAAGCTCCTTTGAACATAAAGCAACAAGTGTCGTGTAATCGACGATCGTTCCCTCTTTTTCGCTGCCACTTGGACGAAAGCGAATCGGAAAATTAAAGAGATGGCGGCCTACAGATGAAAAATATCGGATCGGAATCACAAGCTCAAGGTCTTGCTTTGCTAGTTTTGCCACGAATACAAGCGAACCATCTGCTTTCGTCTCTTTTTTTGCAGATCGATCGATTCCTGTTTCACGTAAAAAACAGTTTAAAAAGCTTTGCATAGTTGCATTTTCAGCCATTTGTTTATATTGACTCAACGTAGTACCCTCCCGGATTGAATATGAGCGATCCCGATATCAACGATGTCAGAAAGGATTTCCTCAATATGTGTGATTGTCGTTCTCGGATTTAACAAAGTGAATTTTAAGCATGTTTGACCATCCACCACTGTTTTCGCAATGACAGCAGTTCCTGATTTGAATAGCGTTCGATGGATGATTTTATTGATGTCATTCCCACCCTTAAATCGAAACACTACTGCATTGATTTCTGGCTCAGGATTGATCACTTCAAGGTGATCATTGCTTTCAATAAGCGCAGCCACATCCTTCGCAAAATCAATGGTATGGTCAATGATGTCACCAAACCCTTCCTCTCCAATTAGACGAAGAGAAAGAAGTAATTTCAGTGCGTCAAACCGGCGCGTCGTTTGGACAGATTTATGGACGAGGTGTAGTATTCCATCTAGTTCATCTTCCTTTGGATTGAGATAATCTGCATGATAATGAATCAAACCAAAATGCCTTTTATCCTTCAGCAAAAATGCCCCGCAGGAGATCGGCTGATAAAATTGTTTATGAAAGTCGATCGTGATGGAATCTGCAAGCTCGATACCGTCTAATTTCCGCCCGTAGGTTTCGCTTAATACAAGCGCACCGCCGTAGGCAGCATCTGCGTGAATCCACAAACCGAATGGCTTGACGATGTCATACACATCTCGAACCGGGTCAATACTGCCAAAATCAGTTGTCCCGCAAGTCGCAACTACCGCAAAAGGCAGGAGATCCTGTTCCTTTAATTCAACAAGTTTCTTCTTCAAATCGTTGAGGTCCATGCGGTGATGCTCATCTGTCTCTACTAGAACAACTGCCTGCTCCCCTAAGCCTAGCTGGGATGCAGATTTTTTCACAGTGAAGTGAGCATTCTTAGAGCAAAGAACTCTCATGCGGTGAGCCTCACTCGGCAAGCCTTTCTGCTGAACATTCCATTGCCATGTGTTTTCACAAAATGCATCTCTTGCAAGAAGCAGTCCCATGTAGTTAGATTGGGTGCCACCGCTCGTAAATGTCCCATCTGCTAGATTTCCATAAGAAAACTTCGCACATAGCCACTTTAAAATTTCCTCCTCAACCAAAGATGCAATACCGCTTTGATCGAAGGAATCCATTGATTGGTTAAAGGAGCTTACCATCACCTCTGCGGCAAGAGCAGGTATGAGCGGCGGGCAATGCAAATGTGCCAAGCATTTAGGATGCGATACATCAACGAGATGCGGCAAAAGATGCTGCTTTATATCTTGAAAGACAGATTCCATTGATTCGCCAGACGGTTGAAACTGAAATAAGGATTCGACACTAGCCGCTAATTTCCCAGGCAATATTCCGCTGTATGGTCCTTGGTCTTTTTGCCACTGATCCAGTAAGCTGTCGATAGATGTATGAAGAGCCGCTCGGAAGGACTCTCTTCCAAGCTGGCTTTGATTGATAAATAATGAATCCACAGAAGCTTTAGTTGATTGCATCGTAAACGGCCTCTTTGAAAATGGCGATGACTTGTTCAAGCTGTTCTTCTGTCATGATCAATGGCGGTAAGAATCGAATGACGCTACCGAAACGGCCTCCTGTCTCTACAATTAAGCCTTTGTCGAAGCAATTCTTTTGAATAAGACTTGCTAGCTCAGGATTTGCTGGATAACTTCCATCCACATCCTGCTTTTCATTTGGATTGACAATTTCAGCACCAATCATTAATCCTCTTCCTCGAACATCACCGATAGCAGGTACATTTTTTTGAATGTCTTTTAAATAAGCCTGCATGCGATTCCCTAACTGGTCTACATGATCAAGCAGATTGGTTTCTTTTATAAATTTAAGCGTAGCAGTTCCTGCAGCCATCGCCATTTGATTTCCTCTAAATGTGCCAATGTGTGCACCTGGATTCCATTGATCCAAATCTTGATCATAAATCACAACTGAAAGCGGCAGGCTTCCACCAATGGCTTTAGATAATACAATAACGTCTGGCACAATTCCCGCATGTTCAAAGGCAAACATCTTGCCTGTTCGGCCAATGCCTGATTGAACCTCATCGATAATGAGCGGAATGCCTTTTTCTTTTGTGATTCTTCTCATTTCTTTTATCCATTCAATAGATGCTGGAATTGAACCTCCCTCACCTTGCACTGCTTCAAAGATCATACCTGCTGGCGGAAGAATACCACTTTCAGGATCATTTAATACACGCTCAATATAAGAACTGGAAATACGGTGTGAATCTTTCCCGCCAATGCCAAATGGGCAGCGATATTCATATGGATAAGGCATGAAATGCACATCTGGAATTAACCCTTGCACTCTTTCCTTTGGAGACAAATTTCCGCTTAATGACATTGTGCCATGTGTCGCACCGTGATAAGCACCGTGGAAAGAAAGAATGGAACGATTTCCTGTCGCTGTCTTGACTAATTTAATCGCAGCTTCTATCGCATCACCGCCAGTTGGTCCACAAAATTGAATTTTTGCTCTCTTTGCAAACTCTTCTGGCAGGTGAGAAAAAATTTCATTCACAAACTCTTCTTTAATTTCTGAGGTTATGTCCAACGTATGCAATGGTCTTTTTTCATGAAGCATACGTTCAATAGCTTCTATAACAACCGGATGATTGTGACCAAGTGCAAGTGTTCCTGCGCCTGCCAGACAGTCATAAAACTCTCTGCCATCTGCATCTGTCACGATCATACCCTCGGCTTTTTGCATGGCTAACGGGAACCGTCTCGGGTAAGACCTTGCATTAGATTCTCTTTGACTTTGCTGCTCTAAAAATTGCTGATTTTTAGAAACGGTTTTGATGGACATAATAAAACACTCCTCCAATTGATAAAGATTATCATTTTCATTTATTAGCCTAGAGGATGTGAGATAGGAAAGTCAATTGTATTCAAAAAGATGATTCAAAAAGCATATGAATGCAATATTCTCTTTTTAATGAGTATTTTCGAGTAATTTTTACAAACCTTACTGCCATAAGGAGATGGAACGCATGAGACGGTTTGATATTGAAAATAATTACAAATCATTCTTCCTGGTTCTTTTGTTCTACTCAACTCAAAGCGCTCATTTTATGAAGAAATTTGGATGAAATGAAGGTAGAAAATTGAAGAAGTAACATCATTTTTTCTTGATATAAATGGTTTGAATGGTATAATTCCTCTGAAACATAAAGGAATGGAGGGGAATTTGATGATTTTTACAAAGCACGATCTTCACCATTACTTAACGCAGGATAAGAAAGCATTAGCGATTACGCGCAGAAGACCAAAGTGGTTTGGAGACGATATATGGAAATATCAAAGGTATTTACGAAAATATGAATACTATTCTAATAGCGGCGCTCTACTGCGCAAATGGTTTTATCGCTATTTACATAAAAAGAAAGGCATGCAGCTTGGCTTTGATATTCCGATTGGCGTCTTTGGCCCCGGCCTTAGAATCAATCATAGTGGACTCTTAATTGTGAATAAGCACGCAAAAATTGGGGCATTTTGTGATATTCATCAAGGGGTGAATATTGGCCAAAACCATTCCGAAAAGGATGTCCCAACCATTGGAGATCACGTATGGATTGGCCCCGGTGCTAAGCTGTTTGGAGACATTTATATTGCAAATCATATTTCTATCGGAGCAAATGCCGTGGTGAATCGTTCCTTTCATGAAGAGCAGATCGTCATTGCAGGTGTACCGGCTCAAAAGGTAAAAGAAAAAGGCCCTTCTTCATGAAGGCGCCTGATAAAAAAGAATAACACCGATCAAAACAGAGATGAGCAGCATGAGATAAAACAAGATGGTTAAAATCAAGATCGTCCATCCCAGCCCCTTTCTCTCTGTCTTGATCAAATAAATACCGAGTACGATGGTGCTAAATAGCACGCCTAAAATGGCCCACAGCCATTTGTCTTTGTTATGCTTTGGCGCATCAAACCATAAATAGATGGCAACAGCAAGTGAAACGAATAGACCCGTTAATCTCATATTTACATTCCCCCTTATGTAAAAAAACACATATTCTATTATTCGGTTGAATAACCGATTTTTTTCAATTTATTCAAACATACGATACTTTTGTCCTAAAATATTTTATCATTGTTCCGCGGAAGGCTTCGCCATTCTTCTCTCAACATTCCGTAGCGCATTGAATCAAAATAAACCCCTTGATAATAACGAACCTTTCTCAGTCTCCCCTCAAGGATAAATCCGCATTTCTCTGCGCACCGCATCATCCGTTCATTCCCTGACCAAGTTGTTAAACCAATTCGAGGGATATCAATATGCGTAAATAACACATCAATCCAAAGATTTAATGCCTTTGTCCCAATACCCCCGCTCCAAAAACGTGAGTCATAAATGATAATGCCGCATTCAAGCCACCTCGTACGTTCATTCTCCCAATAATAAGATACGGTGCCTTTGATATCACCATCTATTTCAATGCCATATAGCTTTTGGGGAATGGATTCTTCCTGTAAGTAACGTTTCTTAAATACAGCAAGCGGGATTTCGTGTTCATAAAAATAAGGGGCATTCCATTTTCGATAGGACTGGTCTGATGCTTTAAATTTTAAATGCCACACCGTCTCTAAGTCCGTTTCGGTTAATGGACGTATGTTCACAAGCTCTTCCTTTTCACTTTTCATCTGTTCACGTTCCTTTACTTTGTCGTTCTTTTTGCTAAATGACGGTACTCGATCGGCGTCATGCCTTCATTTTGCCGGAACAGCTTAGAAAAATAAGTAGGGTCGTCAATACCTACATGATCTGCAATAACAGCGATTTTTTCATTCGTTGATGCCAGCATGCTTTTGGCTTTTTCGATTTTGAGACGATGGCTGTACTGGTTTGGTGTCAATCCATATACCGTCTGCATACATCTTGTCATGTAGTCAGGATGATAGTGCAGTTTCTCTGCAAGCTGCTCCATGTGTAATTTCTCCATAAAGTGATGCTCAAGATAGTGAACCACTTCTGATGCGACGGTCTCCTTTGCACTTGGAATATGGAATGCTTCCTTTTGCAGGTGAATGAGCAGTTCCTCAAATAATAGCTGTTTTTTCAGCGGAAGTTCAGATGCATCATGATTTAGTGCTCTCATCGCTGAAAGGTGTTTTTTTAACACACTTCGCCCTTTCACTTTTCCTAAACGGGGCAGACTAAATTCATAGGTTGCCGGCTTTTCGAAGGTAGCTTGATTTTGTTTCATATCAATCCAGTGTTCTCTCGGCCGGTTCGTCAACTCAAATCGATCAATTGAGAAATGCAGCCACTCATAGTGGGTTTCCTCTTCACATGGCAGATGTCCACCATGAGACAGGCCCGGTGAGAGAATCATATATTCACCTTCTTTTACTTGATAAGCTGCCTCGTCCTCTGTCATCCATAGTTTACCTTTTGTGACATAGAGAAGATCAAATACAGTGAAGGTTCTTGAGATATGTCTTTCTCCTTGATGAAATACACCTTTACCTGAAGCAATATAAATAGGAAAAGGCGGTACGGTAAATGTAATAAATCGATCCATATTCATCCCCTTATGAAGTCGGATTTCTCCAATAAGTTTCGGTTTCATCTCTTCTTATTATAGTCGATGCACGGTACACTATAAATCGGATTTATACGAAAGGGGGCTGTGTGATGAAATCTCAAACCCTGTCATATGAAAAGGTTCAAGCCAAAGATGAGAAAACCCATCCTTCATTATTTGCATTAACTTGGCCTATTTTTATCGAAATCTCTTTATATATGCTCATGGGGAGCGCTGATACACTTATGCTCAGCCAATACTCCGATAACAGTGTGGCCGCAGTAGGTGTAAGCAACCAGCTCCTGAATTTATTAATTGTCATGTTCAGCTTCGTTACAACAGGAACGACCATTGTCATTGCGCAGCTTTTAGGAGCTGACCGCAAGCAGGAAGCGACTCAAGTCGCCTATGTTTCACTAGGAACCAACTTCTTGATCAGCTTTGTCATTAGTCTCCTTATGTTTGTGTTAGCTGTGCCAATCCTGCACATGATGGGCTTATCAAGTGAACTCATGCCGGATGCGGCGGTTTTTTTACAAATTGTCGGCCTGCTTTCTTTTATTCAAGCACTCATTATGACGTATAGTGCTATTTTAAAAAGCTACGGATATACAAGAGACACGATGTATGTCACCATCGGAATGAATTTGCTAAACGTTGCCGGCAATTATTTGGTCATTTTTGGTCCGTTTGGCTTTCCTGTATTAGGTGTCATGGGTGTTGCCTTTTCAACCTCGCTTGCTCGATTGATCGGCTTGATGGTGATGATCCTCATTGTCCGCCGCCGAATTGGATTGCGCTTTTCGCTGAAGAGTATGTTTCACATCCAGCGGACGCATTTAAAAAAGCTGCTGAAAATTGGCATTCCTTCTGCTGGAGAGCAGCTTTCTTATAACGGCTCTCAAATGATTATTACACTGTTTATTACATTTATGGGAACGCAGGCTTTAGCAGCAAAGGTCTACACTCAAAATTTGATGATGTTCATTATGTTGTTTGGTGCAGCGATTAGCCAAGGGACACAGATTTTAATCGGGCGCCATATTGGGGCGAAAGAATTTGATGCTGCCTACCGCAGATGTATGAAAAGCTTATACTGGGCCATTGGGATCTCTCTTCTTTCTTCCACTGCTTTATCTTTATCATCGACGCATTTGCTTACCTTTTTCACTAGCAATCGTGAAATCATTCAAATCGCCGCCACACTTCTCCTATTGACGATCATTTTAGAGCCGGGGCGCTCTTTTAATATGGTCATTATTAATTCATTGCGGGCTGCTGGTGACGCGAAGTTTCCAGTGTATATGGCGATGATATCAATGTGGGGAATTGGGCTTCCGATCGCTTACTTGTTAGGCATTCAGTTTGAAATGGGGCTCATCGGGGTTTGGATTTCTTTTATCGTGGATGAATGGGTCAGAGGCATCTTCATGTATAGGCGCTGGCGTTCCAGAGTATGGACGGAGTATCGCTTTTCTTCCACATAAAAAAGGACTGGGTGCAGTCCTTTTTTACGTAATATCTTCTAAAATAAGTGCTTTTTCCTGTTTGGAAATAAATACTCGCTCTGTAAAGACGCGGTATTCGTTTTCTCTTGTTTTATCTAAAATGGCTTTATAAAAGTGAGCTGCTGCTTTCACCGGTATACGTGAATAGAGCGGGAATTCATGAAGATGGTCAAAAAACTCCTCGTAGTATGCCTCTGCCTCAAAGGCAATGTACTCCCAGACGTGCTGGAAGGCTTGATTCACAATCCCTTCCTGCAATTCTTGCTCTGTGTACCCGAATTGATCCATCACCTGCTTTGGCAAATAGATGCGGTCTCTTTCAGCCTGATCTTCCCCAATATCTCGAAGGATGTTGGTTAGCTGCATAGCAATCCCTAACGAAATGGCTGCTTCTTTTAACTGCTCTTTTTTACGCGGTGCAATAATGGGAAGGAGCATCAGTCCAACGGTACTAGCAACATGATAGGAATAGATGAGCAGTTCATCTAACGTTTCGTAGCGCTGCTGCTCTAAATCCATCTCCTGTCCTTGGAGCAGGTCACGAAACGGGGCTTCATCCATCCGAAACTCTTGAAATGTATGCTCTAGCGCCACCCATATTGGATCATTCCGGTCTACCTCTCCTTGTAAAAATCGATCAAACGTCTCCCGAAAGGATGCAAGGTCCTCTTTTGGCGAAGGGGATTCATCTACAATGTCATCTGCTCTACGGCAAAAGGAATATACGGCCCAGACGGCCTGTCTTTTCTTTTTAGGCAGCATGGAAAAGGCCCGGTAAAACGTTTTTGAATGGGTTTGAATGGTTTCCTCACACACTTTTAATGCTGTTTGTACATCAACCACTTAGCTTCACTTCCTTTCTATCATTCAAATCTTTTAGTAGTACAGAAGCCATGAGCTTTGCACTTTGCATCACGATCGGCACCCCGCCGCCCGGATGGATGGAAGCACCTGCCGCATAAAGATTATCTGTCTCACTGACCTTCACTTGCGGGCGGAAGACACCTGATTGAAACAAATTAGGCGCAAGTCCAAAACTGCCGCCTTCAAACAATCCTTCTCGCAAGGAATCATTTGGTGTTCTGACCTTTTTCCAGACAATCGACTCTCTCAATCTTGGAAAGCCTCTTTTCTCAAGGACATTCACCATGTTCTCGACAAAATCTGTCTCCTCTTCCCAGTTGATATGATCTCCTGAAGGAACGGGAATCAGCATATAAAGAACACTGCAGCCATCTGGGGCAAGAGATGGATCAATGATCGATGGATTAAATGTATAAAACGACGGGTCTTGAGGAATCGTTTTCGTTTGAAAAACTTCTTTCATATGCTGATCAAAGTGTTCTCCCATAAAAAATTGATGAACAGGTGCTTCATGATACATATTGTTTAACCCGAGATACACCATCACACAGCCAGAGGACGGCACGTATTTCCGGCGATCTTGTTCGTCTAAACCAAATTGTTTTAACGCAGCTGGATAATCTCCATTGATCACAAATGCATCAGCGGTTTCATATTCATCATTTACTTTTGCTTTGACTGCCCGTTTCCCCTCAAACACCAATTGCGTGACTTCTTCATTTTTTCTTACATGCACACCCATGTTGATGAGCTGACCTTCCAATATATCTACTAAACTCGCATAGCCGCCTTTTAAATAGTAGATTCCATGTGCGTGCTCACTATAGGACACAAGCGAATAAATAGCCGATGCTTCATACGGGTTTCCCCCAACATAGAGGGTTTGAAGTGCGTATGCATCTCGCAGGCGTTCGTCTGAGAAATATTTTTTCAGAGCGCTTTGTACCGTTCGATACGCCTTTAATTTCATTAAAATCTTCATATTCGCTTTTGTAAAAAATGTACGTTTTTCGTGAAATGATTTTTCTAGAAAGGCTTGCTGCCCTTCTTGAAACCGGTCCGTCATTTCTTCCATAAACCTCAGGAACCCTTGATCTTCTTTTGGAAAAACACGTCTGATTTCATCTAACTGACGAAGTGCATCAGAGTATTTCGTATAGGAGGTTCCATCTTGATATTGAATTGTATACAGCGGATCAAGCTCCACAAGGTCAAGAGATGATTCGTCAATTCCTACCTCATGTAAAATGCCTTTTAACATGTCAGGAAGTAGGACAATGGTCGGACCTTCATCTACTTTATATCCTTTCTCACGTACAAAAGCAAGTCTCCCGCCAAGCCGTTCATTTTTTTCAACAAGGGTGACATCATGTCCCGCTTTTTTTAAATAAAGCGCTGAGATCATTCCGCCAATACCGCCACCTGCAATCAATATATGTTTTTTCATGAGGCGCTCCCCTTTTCTTGATGCGGCATTGTTTTGTGTGAATGTTTCTCTTTTTTAAGAATGGCATTTGTCGTAATACGTGCTGATTCTAAAATGGTTGGCAGTCCGCTTCCTGGATGTGTTCCTCCTCCAACGAGCCAGCAGTGCTTTAATTCATCAAATTCATTGTGCGGCCTTAGGACCATCATCTGCGTCAGCTGATGGCCGAGGTTAAATGTAGCTCCTTCATATACGTAAAGGTCTTCCTCCCATTGCTTCGGTGTGATCATCCGCTCGACTTCTATATGCTGTCTCACATTCTGAAAGCCCGTTTTCCGCTCCAATGTATCCAGCACAAGCTCTCTAAATTTACCTTGATGCGCCTCCCAATCAATACCGCTTTGGTTATTAGCAACTGGAGCCAGCACATAAAGAGCTGATTTTCCTTTTGGAGCAAGTGAGTCATCGGTTACACTTGCATTTTGAATATAAATAGACGGGTCATCTGGCAGCTCATATGTTTTCGTAATGCCTTTGACAAATCTAGCATAATCATCGGAAAAAACGATGGTATGATGCGGCTCATCATATATGGTATCCAGTCCTAAATAAAGCATAAAGGTAGAGCAAGAGAATTTTTTCTTTTTTAATTTCTTCTCGCTGTATTTCTTTAAGAGTCCTGGCTCGACAAGCTTTGTCATCACATGTGCAAAGTCTCCATTGACGACAACCTCATCTGCTTGTATTTCTTCCCCAGATTCTAAACGAATTCCTTTTACTTTTCTTCCCTCCGTGAGCAGCTTTTCGACGCCAGCTGACAGATGAATCTCTGCTCCAGCTTCAAGCGCGGCCTTTGCCATCGCTTCTGACAGCTGATTGACACCGCCCTTCGGATGGAATACACCTGTGTCATGTTCCATAAACGAAAGGATCGAGAACGCACCAGGGCATTCCCACGGGGACATTCCTAAGTACTTTGATTGAAATGTAAAAGCGTATTTCACTGATTCATTCGAAAAATAGTCTGACAGCACATCATACAAACTTTTATTTAGTGAAAGCTGTGGAAGTGCTTTGATCACCTTCGGACGAAGGTAATGATGAAAGCGATCCATTTTACTTTGTAAAATTGGTGTCAAACGATCCATTTTGCGCTTTGTATCCTTCATAAATCTTAGATACCCTTCGCCCTCACCAGGTGCAAAGGCTTCTAATCGTTTGTGCATTTCATCGCGATCCCGGATCATATCGAGCTGATTGTCTTGAAATATTAATCTATACATCTCTTTTAATTCAATCACATCAATATAGTCATAAAGATTTTTACCAGCAAAGGTGAACAGCTCCTCTGCAATATGAATCATACTGAGAAAGGTAGGACCTGTATCAAACGTGAAATCACCAAGTTGAAACTTAGCGTTACGCCCGCCAACAAAGGGCTGTTTTTCGTATACATGAACATCATGTCCTTTGCTTTGAAGCATCATAGCTGCTGCAAGGCCCCCTGGTCCCGCTCCAATCACAATGATTTTCATTATCCTTTTTCCTCCAAATTAATTCACTTTAAGTTAATTATACAAATTAGAAAGATTTGATCAACTTTTGATGTGCTCAAAAAGTCTCATGTTATGTATCAAAAAAGCCGGCTTCCTTTCAACAAGTGCAAGAAAGCCGACTCTTTATTACGCTTCTATATCAATTCGATACGTTTCAAACCAATGATGAATCTGTGCTAGATGGGCAATCAACTGCGGGCCCTTCATGAGCTGGCCATACCATGGCACATGAAAGGAAGCCCCTTCCGTTTCAATCAGCTGCTTTAATTGATGTGGATCTAAAAATTCGTGAAGTACAGAGTCTTTTTGCGCGAGACAGTCTGTGAGCATCTCTTTCACAGCCTGAGTATAGGCTGGATGATGTGTTTTCGGGTAAGGGCTCTTCTTTCGATAAAGCACTTCATTCGGTAAAATTCCCTCTAATGCTTTTCGTAAAACCCCTTTTTCACGATTTCCATGCATTTTCATTTCCCAAGGAATATTCCACACATATTCGACAAGGCGATGATCTGCAAATGGCACACGTACCTCAAGACTAGCCCCCATACTCATTCGATCTTTTCGATCAAGCAGTGTTGTCATAAACCAGATCATATTTAAGTAAAAAAGTTCTCTCCTGGCTTTATCGACGCCAGTTTCTCCATCTAAAAGAGGCGTTTCTGCCACTGTTTCTTCATATTTGCTTTGCGCGTATTCCTTAAGTGACAGCTTTTTTTGCCACGAGTCTTGCAGGAGCTGAGTTCTCGCTTCAGTCGATCTCATCCACGGAAAACCATTCGTTTCATTTTCCATATGGAACCAAGGATAGCCTCCAAAGATTTCATCCGCACATTCACCTGACAAGCCAACAACGAAGTCCTTTTTAATTTCTCGGCAAAACCACAGCAAGGAAGAATCAATATCTGCCATACCCGGTAAGTCTCGAACCTCAACGGCTTCCTTCAGATAGGAAGCGAGCTCTTTTTGTCCAATGATACAGCTATGATGATTCGTTTGAAACGCTTTGGTCATTCGATCAATCCAAGGACCGTCAGCATTCGGCTGGAATTGATTTGCCTCAAAGAATTGATCGTTTCCTTCGTAGTCAATGGAATACGTATGAAGCGGTGCTTTCCCTATTTTCTCAAAGTGCTTAGCGGCAATGGCAGTAATGGCACTAGAATCGACGCCCCCAGATAAAAATGTACATACCGGCACATCAGAGACGAGCTGTCTTGTCACGGCATCTGTAAAGAGATGCTTAATGTGCTGTGCGGTGTCATCAAGTGAATCGGTATGTTTCTTGCTTTTGACATTCCAGTATCTCCACACGCGCAGACCGTCTTTTGAAAAGGTCAAGGCATGTGCAGGTCTCAGCTCTTTTATCCCTTTAAACACGCCTTGACCTGGTGTTCTTGACGGTCCTAAGCCAAAGATCTCCGACAGCCCTTCATGATCGACTTTTGCTTTGATATCAGGGTGAGCAAGAAGTGCTTTGATCTCTGAACCAAATAAGAAGGAATGATGATGTTCTGTATAGAAAAATGGCTTGACGCCTAACCGGTCTCTCCCTGCAAATAACAATTCACGCTCACTATCCCAGATCACAAATGCAAAAATGCCATTAAAATGAGAGACACACTCTTCCTTCCATTCTGTATAGGCATGAAGAAGAACTTCTGTATCAGAATGCCCAAGAAAGCGGTGCCCCCTTTTTAACAATTCTTTTCTTATATCCTCCGTGTTATAGAGCTCTCCATTGTATACAATCGTATAAGCATGGTTTTGATGTGTATATGTCATCGGCTGCTTTCCGCCTTCTACATCTACAATCGCTAACCTTTTATGCCCGAAAAGAACGTGCTCACTTTTCCACGTGTTTGTATCATCTGGCCCTCTTTTAGATAATGTATCTGTCATTTGATTGATTACATGATCCTGTTGGATGAGCTGCTTTTTAAAGTCTGCCCAGCCTGTAATTCCACACATCATCATCAGCTCCCATCCGTTTTTCCTCAAGTGTTCTCATTCAGCCTTTCTTAGTTTATGCATCGTCTCCTTGATAGTTGATTTGTCCTTTTTTCCCGGCGTATAGGACAAGCTTGATTTGGTAAGAAAAGAAAGAGGAAAGGAGCTTTTGCATATGGAGAATCGAATGAAGCAGCTTGAACGCTGCAGCAGAAGATGGTGTAAAGGGTATTTGCTCATTGAGAACGGGCATTGTCTAATTGAAGATGAAGAAGGAGAGATCATGCTGCCAGAAAGTCTTCAAAGCACAATGATCTGTTTGAAGGAAAATGACCGATGGACAAAAGGAGAATTGCTTGGTTCTATGATTCTTCATGAAAACGGGCAGCTAATAGAAGTACAGGGAGGAGAAAACATTCAATATACGGCGTCTCTTGCCAAAGGCTGGCTTGATCTTCTCATGTTCGTACCGGACAACGCCTTTGATCACATCCTTGACCAGATTGAGCAGCTTGGTTTTTCCGTCTATGATTGTGTCTTCTCTTCCTTTCATTCAATGCAGCGCGTCTCTTTCTTTCAGTTTTCGGCAGATACACAATCACTTGCACTTCAATGTCACCATGAGCCAGCCGCCAGCCACATTCGTTTTGAATGGACCACTTCAGACGGACAACGGATCGTTTCACAATTTGATGCCACATAAAAAGGACACTGCTTCGTATAAGCAATGTCCTTTTTATATTAAAAGATATGGAAACCGATCGGCAGACGTAAACCGAGAAGAATGGTCACAATCGCAAATACGATAAAACCAATCAACACACCAGTCACCGATTTTCCTTTTTTCTTGCGCACTAGGACCATTTCCATGAAACCGATCACGAGGATACCGAGAATCATTTTCCCAATATACTCGCCTCCGAAACCTGGAATTTTCATTCCTGTGCGAACATACAATTCTACGCCTGTTGCGATGATGATCAAGTAGAATAAACGAACGATCATGTGCACAATTTTAGCGCCTTTGTCGTTTTTACCTGCTAGAGCAAAGGCTACGAAGAATAAAATAATCCCCAGCACCCATGCTGTGATATGTAAATGTGTTCCCATTTGTGATTTCCCCCTTTATCAGAACAAGTACCTTCTCATCGTACCACGAAATAAGTCGAACACAAAGCGACAATCCTGTGTCATCACGCGCTTTATTTGACGTGATTTGTCAGCGTTCCAATCGGTTCAATCGTGATGTCAATTCGATCTCCAGAAGCTAAAAACTTAGGCGGTTCAAAGCCCTTCCCTACCCCAGAAGGTGTACCTGTTGCAATGATGTCACCCGCTTCTAATGTCATCCCTTTTGAAAGAGTGGAGACAATGTCTTCAATTGTGAAGATCATTAATTCCGTACTGGCAGACTGCCGAACCTCTCCGTTTACCTTTGTTTCCACATGGAGCGCACCATGATCCTCGATCATTGACTTATGAACGATATAAGGTCCTATCGGACAGGTAGTATCTAAGCTCTTGCCGATGAAAAATTGTTTATGTTTTTTCTGCAAATCTCTTGCCGTCACATCATTTAAAATGGTGTAACCGAATATATAATCTTGGACCTCTTCAGGAGCAATGTTTTTCCCTGATTTGCCCATCACGATGGCAAGCTCTCCTTCATAATCCAATTCACTTGTCACACCTTCATGAAGAAGAATGTCCGCTTCGTGTCCAATGACAGAAGTAGGTGCCTTTGTAAAAATCATCACGTCTTTAGGAATATCCGCCGCACTTCCCATCTCCATGACATGATCTTGATAATTCTTTCCAACACACATGATGTTTTTAGACGGCTTTGGAATCGGGGCATGGAGTTTCACGTCCGAAAGCGGATATACATAAGAACCGCGGTCTTCTTCTTTTTTCTCAGCCCAATCAAGAAGCTGCCCTACATGTTCAACAAACTTGTCCCCCATTTTGATACACTCAGATAAAGAGTTTGGCAGTGTCTCAAGCTCAAATAATTTGGCTTCTGCCTTTTTGACGTCCATCACCCATTCATCATCAATGACTACCCCAATAAACATGCTGCTATGTATCTCACCTGTAAAAAACTTCATATCTTCCCCTCACAATCTTCATTTCGCTAAGTTATGATGTCTCATTTTATTTCTCTACGAAATAAAAAAACCCTTTTTTATCATACTCTCTTTTAAAAAGGGTTTCAAAAATGATGATTGAATGCTTAGCGGAAACGGCGGTACTCCCACATGTTCCCTTGATCCCATTTACGCTCAACATTTCCTCTATTTCGGGAACGATGCGATTTCTTTCCACATCTTCGGCAAGAGCGGCTGCGTTTATGGTGATGAGAACGTTTAGATCGATGGCTGCGGCGCGACTTGCGGCTCTTCTTATTGTGGGATCTGTGCTTGCTGCGATGTGACTTGCGGCAGCTCTTCTTATGATGAGATCTGCATTTGCTGCGGTGTGACTTGCGGCAGCTTTTCTTATGATGAGATCTGCATTTGCTACGGTGTGACTTGCGGCAGCTTTTCTTATGATGAGATCTGTGTTTGCTGCGGTGTGACTTTTTCGGTTCGCTCTTTTTGCTTCTGTAAGATTTTTTGCTTTTATATGACTTTTTACTCTTCATGCTTTTCTTCGAACGATAGCTTTTCTTCGAACGATAGCTTTTCTTAGAGCGATAACTTTTCTTTGAACGATAGCTTCTGTAGCTTTTTTTACTGCGGCGTGATTTACGGCGTCCACCACCGCCAAAGAACCAATGACCGCGACTTGAATGACGAGAACGAGCTGACTTATGAGAACGTCTCGATTCTGGTTCACGATCTAAGTGATGATCACGTCCCTCACTTCGAAGTGAAGCTACTGCATGTTCAATGTGTGAATGATCAAATGTACTCACGAACAATTCCCCTCCCAGTCTATCTTCGACAAAACAAACAGACAAAGCTGTTTATCTTCTCTGCTTTATGTTACGAGACTCGGTAGACAAGTGTTCGTGACGAATGCCTCTTTCCTTGAAAACTCCATGAATACCTACCAGCCGGTACAGGACATTCCTTCACTTTCATATCGTAAAGAAGAGCATATAGGAGGCTGATGAACATATGAACACAGAATCTTTAAAACAACTTGATATGTGGATTCATCCAAAAGACCTGATTGAATTAAAAAAAGACATTTGGAACGATGAACCTGTTGAAGCTATTCTAAAAACCGGCCAAACCAAATCACATATTTATGCTTCATACCGCGGATCACACATTAGAAAGCTTAAGAAAAAGTCCTATCAAATCGAATATCGAAAGCCAAAACAAAGACAAGGCGAATCCATCTTTCATTTAAATGCAGAGTACAATGATCCTTCGTTTATCCGAAACAGGCTGTCCTTTTATTTCTTTGAGCAGATGGGGGTGCATAGCCCCGCTGCTTCTCATGTGTTTCTCACCATAAATGGAAGAAAAGAAGGGATTTATTTGAAAATAGAATCCGTCGATGAGTTCTTTCTTCAAAAACGGCAGCTTTCAGGAGGCGGCATTTATTATGCGGTTGATGATGACGCGAACTTCTCCCTTTTGAGTTCTTTTGATAAAAAACCAAAAAAGCACCTTCTTCTCGGATACGAGAAAAAAACGGGGACTTCTCAACATGATCAGCAGCTGAGCGAATTTATTTACTTTCTCAACACAGCGAAAGATGACACTTTTGCAGAAAAAATTGAACAATACCTAGATGTGACACAATATTTCCGCTGGCTCATCGGTGTGGTATGCACACAAAACTTTGATGGTTTTGTTCATAACTACGCTCTTTATGTAAATGAACAAGGGAGGTTTCAAGTACTTCCTTGGGATTATGATGCAACATGGGGTCGTGACATTCATGGAGAAGAAATGCCGTTTGATTATATCCCAGTAAACGGCTTTAATACATTAACTGCTAGATTACTAGATATCCCTTCGTTTAAAAAAGCCTATTACACACTTTTCCAGCATGTACTCGATACACATTTTGTAGAAGACCGGCTCTGCCCAATCATCGAGAAATGGCATGAATCGATTGAGAATCGAATTGGAGATGACCCATATACGAAAGATCGAAAAGACATCTTGCAGTCTGAAAGAGACTTAATTCGGCAGTATATCAACAAAAGACGACGTTATTTACAGACTGAGATCAAAAAAGAGATATTTGGTACGTAAGAACACTTTCGAATTTTGTCACTTTATTACTCATATTGACGAAACAGCTTTTTTTATAGAAAAATAGGGTATACTAACCATATCCTTCTATTTGATAAAAAATGTGAGAGTTGGCGTCCGTTATGATCAATTATGAAATTGAACAAAAAAGATTACATTTAATTGAGACTGCGAAAAAATTCGGGATGAATGCCGAAGAAACAATCAGGTGCAGTCAAGAGCTTGACACACTCTTAAATAAAGGCATCAAATCCACCTCTAAAGATTGCTCAAAAAAAGGGTAAGCCATACATCTAATTCCTCTCATCAAAAGCTTTCAAAAAGACAATCACACATTATAAGACCCATCATAAGCTATGGTGAAACGCCCAAAACAAGTGCCCTAATTTTATAAAGGATGTGCACCGCTATGCCGGCTATTGTGGGAGCCTTTAAAGTAAATGCCGTCGGAACGAGCGGAGTCGTTCATGTTGGAGACTGCATCACCATTTCTCCAAATAGTCAGGTTAAAACGTTTGCTGGCGCAGGCAGTTTTAATACAGGTGATCAATTACAAATTAGCAACTACAAAAGTGTGACAAATACGTACGACAGTGATGTCATTGATCAACCGCTTGTTGGTAACTTGTAAGGAGTGAGGATCCGTTGAACTTCTATATTAATCAAGCGATACAAATTAATTATTTACGTGTAGAGTCTGTGAGTAACTCCTCTGTTCTGCAAATTGGGAGTGCTGGATCCATCAAGGCCCTTTCCAACCTGTATAACACGGGAAGCTATGTAGAAGCAGCGCCTGCCGCAGCAGGTACACAAGGAATTGAAGAATCTCAAGGCGCAAGCACAGCACCTTTTGTACCTCTTCAATCACCAACAACTTAAGCCATCTGCAATCCCCGGAGGTGTATGTAAATGTATGATTATCAGAGCAACGCTTCACAAGTATATGGCATCATTCAAAAACACTCGCAACAAATCATGATGCTTGAAAAAAGGCTTAACGAGCTTCAGCAGGAAATACAAATGATCAAAGATAAACCGACAACGAATATTGAACGGATTGATTATCAATTTGATCAACTGAAAATCGAACGGCTGGAAGGAACGCTGAATATCGGCCTCAATCCATCTGATCCAAACAGTGTTCAAAACTTTGAAGTGGGCCAAACAACAACCCCGGGAATTGGAATGATGCAGCAAGAAATGGCTGGTCAATTTTTCAATCAAACACGGCAGCTTGTCGATGCATTTTTAAATGAAGAAGCTCCAGAACTTCTTGAAGAACTAGAACAGCGATATGAAGGGTCCCTCGATGAAAGCAACAAACACCATATCATTGAGGATATTCGCAAGCAAATTGACAGCAGGATCAAATACTATGCGGGACAGCTGCCACACCGGGAAGATATGACACCGCTGCAGCGTTCAGAGCAAATTGCTGAATATGTGAAGCATGATGTAAAGCGGGCGATTGAGCACTTTTTAGCCCATATTCCAAGTGAAACGAAAGGAGAGGAAAACGGATGAATTTCACAGTTGTTAACCGCAACATCGAGACTGGAAGCATTAAAGTAGTCGGGGTATCGTCCTCTTCCCTATTTATCATCGGGGACACAGACCATGTACAATTATCCTCGATTTTCGATACACCGCCAGAATCACTGATTATTGGCCCGTTTGTTCCTCTGGCTCCTCGATAATGATCAAACGCACATCTCAAGTGAAATTCTCAAAGGTGAATTCTGTCGGGATTTCGAGTGTGGTTCAAATTGGTGATACTCAGGAGCTATGCCCGAAAGTTAAGGTATTAGCTGTTCAACGAACCATTAGTTTGTTTTATGGCTATGAAGCAGAAAATTTAGATGCGAAAGAATTTGAAGTGTATTATGAGCCCATTCCATTGATGTTGCCAGAACGATCAGTGAGAACAGCATTTTACCATGAAAAGCCTGTGATTAAAGTGTCTTCAATCCATGTAGAAGGGGTATCATCGTCCTCTGTCTATCAAATCGGCTCTACTTGTAGAATGAATGGCGTTGCGCGAGTGAAGCATATTAGAGAGCTGTTTAGCAATGATGAAAGTCCGCAAAACTCACAAATGGACCTACCTGCGCATATGATGATGATATGACTTCGAATAAAGGATGTCGATTATGCCAGCAATTGTCGGACCCATTTACATTAACTCTATTTCTGGAGGCGTCGTAAACGTCGGTGACTCATTCTACCTGTCGCCTAAAAGTTCGTCAAAATCTGCTTTAGGCTCTGGAGCGGGGAATACCGGAGATTTCTTGATATTAAATAATGGCATTAGCGCCACCAACTATGTGGATCCTGACTTAAATGATCAGAATATGGTAGGCAATGCATAAAGCAGCTCCTCTACATCCATTTCAAATAGAGGAGCGCTTTTTTATGCTTATTTCTTTCTGCGCTGTCTCGATTTTTTTGTTTTGACTAGCTTGCTTGCCGGCTGTTTCCGAATCCATTTGATGTACGAAGCAAGCTTTTCATCCTGCCTCAGCGCATCAATTGTGTTCAAACGTGCGGCAAGCTCCTGGTTTGTAAAGAGGGCATGTACTTGTTTATGACAAGGGATGCATAGGAAGGCAGTCGGTAAAAAAGCCCCGCCTTCTTCTCTTGGGGTTAAGTGATGTTCTGTGAGCAGGACATCTTGTCTTCCGCACATCTCACATAATCCAATTGTTTGCTTTGCCACCGCGTCATCACCTCAATATTTACATTAATTCCATTGAGACTGTTGTCCCTTTCCCGCTTGGATCTGCCGGATGGACAATCAGTTTTTTCGGCAGCCGCATTTTCAATTCTTCCACATGGCTGATGACACCAACAGCTAAGTTTTGAGACTGTAATTTCTCTAATGCAGTAATCACCGTATCGAGCAAGTCTTGATCAAGGGTACCAAAGCCTTCATCAAGGAAAAAGAATTGCAGCGGGAACTCACCTCTCAGCTGAATCTGCGCTGAAAGAGCTAGCGCAAGCGCAAGCGACGTCAGGAAGGTTTCCCCGCCGGACAAGCTGGACACTGGACGTCTGACACCGCCATTCGCATCATCACGCATGACAAAGCCGCCTTCTGAATCAACCTCAATCGCATACCTTTGTCTTGTCAAAATACCAAGACGGGCAGATGCATCACGACTGACACTTTCCAGCTGTTCTTCTGCTAAGAACTCAACAAATGTATTTCCTTTAAACACGGTTTGCAACTTATCGAGCCGATCAATTTCTTGCTGCAGCTCCGCCAAGCGTTCATGAATACTTGCAAATCGCTGGTGATTTTCTTCCATTACACGCAGATGTTCATATGCAGAGCCGCTCATCACTGTTGCTTCTTCCAATGCCTTTTCTGCCGCTTCTTTCCTCAGTTGAATGTCAGTCCATTGCTTTTCATCTAGTGACTCATCTTTCAGCAGTTCAGAAATTCGCTTTAAGTTTGCGGCACATTGCTTTCTTTTATCCTCAAATTCGTCAATTTCTTGTTTAACAGATTGACGTACTGATTGATTCATAAAAGCAGATTCAATCTCTTGAGGCTTATCAAAAGGAGAAGACTCCGATTCTTTAGCCCATGCGACACTTGCTTCTTGTTTTCTCCGGTCAGCCTCTTGAAGCTGACGCTCACAGCTTGAAAAATGACTTTGTGCTTCACTAAAGAGCTCCTGCGCGTGCTGAAATTGCTTGTACGATTGCTGTTCCATTTCATTGAGACGAGCAAGCGTGTGTTCAACTTCAATCAGTTCATCAGAAATAGAGACAGCTTTCAATGGATATCTCCCTAAATCTGTTTCATATTGATGAATGAGCTGATGCTGGCTTTCTAGCTGATGCGCGAGTTTATCAAGTTCCTTCTCTACATCGTATATGGCTGTTTGCAGCTGTTCTTTTGCCAGCTGTTTTTCTTCCAAAAATGAAATACTTTTCTCAATACGCTCTTTATAGCCTTCCGCTTGCTGGTCCTTTTCGTCGATCTGCTTTTGCATCTCTTGTACTTGGTGCAATGTTAAGTGCGGGAAGGCCTGTTCAAATTGAGACGTTTGCTCTGAAAGCTCAGATTGGAGCTCCTTGATCAGCCCGTCTAATTCTTCGATACGCTGCTGATCAAATGTCATTTGATCTTTCGTCTTGCTTATCTCTGCTGCTTGATCATATGTTTCATCCATTAAACGAGCTCTTTTACGTTCAACTTCTTGAATATCTTGTTTCAAGCCTTTCCATTCTTGCATGAGATACTGCAAGGACTCCGGCTTTTGCACTGCTTCTACTGCTGCTGCAACTTCCGCACCTGGAGCTTTCTGAGATAAAAAGGCAAACTGCTTTACTAATTGATTGGCGTGCGTTTCCAATAACTGCTTGGCGGCATACATGTCTCTTGTATATTCCTCTGCTTGCTTGAGCTCTGTGTCCATCCGTTGAATCACTTCATCGATTTGTGCCACTGTTTCTTCATGGTCATTGTTTTCCAATGCCTTTGGGTCATGATGAATCGATCCACAAACAGGACATGGCTCACCATCTACGAGCTCTGCCGCTAATTCTTTTCTTAATTCTGCCGCCCTAACAGCATCACGCTGTTTTAATTTTTCGAGCTTCTGACTTTGTTCTCTTTTACTCCATTCTGTAAAAGCCCGTTCGAATTCACATACATAGAAATAAAGCTGTTCTATCGCTTGAAACGATTGGTCTATTTTTTCATGATGGTCTTTTTGCTGTTTTTGAAGCTTTTCATATGCTGCTGCGGTCTGTGTTGATCGCTTTTTGAGCTCCTCCATCTTTTGTTGTTCCTTGTGTATGCTTTGGTGTATTCTTTGAACATTTTCGCTTAAACGCAAAGCATCCTGTACACTTTTCCGTTCTTTTACAGAGACTTGTAATTGCTCCAGCTCACGCTTCAGCTGTGTTTGTTTTGCGAGTGCACGTTCTAACAAAGATTGGAGATTATCTGCTTCTTCTTTTTTTTGTAATAATTGCTGCGCTGTATCATTTTTCCGCTGTTCGATTGTCGTCTTTTCCTGAAGAGCCGCCTCTTTTTTCCGTTCAATTTCCTTTAGCTGAATCAGCTGCTCTTTCTTTTGGAGAAGTTCTGGCTCAGTTTCTATTTTCTTTTGCCTGGCTTGCTCATAGTTTTGCGTCATTTGATCATAGATCGTTCGTTGATGCAGAAGCTGATATTCTGCTTCCTGCTTCTCTTTTAATGCTTGAGAAAGCTGATTTTCAGCTTTTGTTAATGCATCCGCATAAGGTTTTAATGCCTCTGCCTGCTCAGCAATATGAAGCTTGGCCTTTTTCTCTTCCATTGATGGTGCCAGTTGATTCAGATGGTTTAGTTCCGTCTCATAAGCTTCTCGTTCCTTTTGATACTGCCAAATTGTTTGCGCCTTTGTAAAAGCAGTGAACGCTTCATCCCGCGCTTGTTTTTTCTCATGAAAAATAGCCTTTGCCTGCTCAGCCGCTTCCTTTGCCTTTGCGAGCGCCTCTGGGCCAGCTTCTCCTAAGCCATTCAGCTCAGCAAGCAGTTCATTTTTTTGTCCATACTGATTCTGCGCCTTTGCGCGCAAACGTTTGACGAGCTGATCCCCATACTTTTCCAGGTTAAACAAACGCTGTAGCATTTGTCGTCTATCGGTTCCTTTTAGGGAAAGGAATTCTGCAAACTTCCCTTGAGGCAAGACAACCGCTCGCGTAAAATCATCAATGGTTAACCCGAGTAATTCTTCTATTTTACGATTGACCTCACTCGCTTTATCTGCAAGAACTGTCTGCGTATCACCAATTTCAATCAGACGGCATAGTGTCGTTCTGACTTTCATTTCATCTGCCCGCTTGAAGCCACGTTCGACTTTATAAGAAATGTGGTGTTCCTTTTGTAAAGCGAACGTAAAGGAAACTGACAGCTTCTCTTCCGCTTGGTTCAAAATACCATGTGTATTATTTAACGCACGTTCCACTTTTCCATAAAGTGCCAGGGTCATGGCGTCTAATATGGACGACTTTCCGCTTCCTGTCGGTCCAAAAATGCCAAACACACCTGCATCACATAATGAGCTAAAGTCAATTGTTTGTTCTTCTCTGAAGCTATGAAGTCCTTTAATGGTTAGCGTAATCGGCTTCAAGTCGCTTCCTCCTCTTGCATTTCATTGGCGAGCTCCAAAAACAGCTTGACTGTTTTTTCATCAGGAAGACCGCCGCCTGTCTGGCGCTCATAAAATTTCACGAACCGCTCTTCGATTGAGAGCTTTTCGGCTTGCTTTTGTTCTTCCATTTGCTGAAGTTCTTTAAATTTCGGTCTAATATGGACAAACCCGCTATGCTGCTTTCGGAGCTGATGGATCTCTTCTATGGAGAGCTGATCTGTTAAATGAATCTCTAAATCAATCCATGCCTGAAGATCCCGTTTTTCATCCAGCCACTCGTGTACTTGGCTCAATCCTTCAGTTGCCTTCCATTTCACAAGTGGTTTTCCGCTTGATAACAACACTTCTTTCCAGCTTGCTTTTTCATTAGGTTTTGCCTCTACAATCGTGACTGATTTGGCATATCCTGATTCAGAAAAGCTGTAAGCAAGAGGGGACCCGGAATAGCGGGCAATCGTTTTGGCACGTTTGATGGTTTGCGGGCGGTGCAAATGACCAAGGGCCACATAGCAGGCTGCTTCTGGCAGACTTTCAGCTGCAACGGTATATGCACCGCCTACTTCAATCGGTCTTTCTGAATCTGTTTGACTTCCTCCTGCCACATAAATATGGCTTGTTGCGATATTGACCGTATCGGCTTGAAATTGAGCGCTTAAATGTTGGAACGCTTGCTGTATTTTTAAATTGTAATGATCACGAAGCAATTTCTCTTCAAATGTTTCAGCCAGCACCTCGTTAAGTCGCGCTTCAGACGGATAAGCGAGTGCTGCAATGGATAAACGTTCACTCGAAGAAGGAACATCGACGCGGATGATGTCATTTGTCGGATATCCAATTAAATGAATCCCCTGATCATTTGTTAAAGGAGATGCGGCAGATAGTCGATCCGGATTATCATGGTTGCCTGAGATGACCACGACCTGACGTTTTCCTTTATCAGATAAGGCGGATAGACTTTCATAAAAAAGCTGTTCTGCTCTAGCAGGCGGATTCACTGTATCAAAGGCGTCTCCAGCCATGACAATGACATCAATATGTTCGTCTTTTACGATTTGATACAGCTCATCTAAAAACTGTGCTTGCTCATCAAGCCGGCTCCGGCCTTCAAGGGTTTTTCCTAAATGCCAATCTGCCGTATGCAAAATCCTCATGTGATTCACCTCTCATTCCGATACATTTATAATGAAATTTCTAAATTCCCATCAAAGAAATAAAGAATTTTCTCCTCTAATGTTCTGTTTGTTAAACGTTCCACTGCTTGTGCATATAACGCTATTTGAGTTTCATAGCGCTTTTTCAATATAGGTACAGCTGCTTCAAGACCGCCTGTATATCTGCCTTGCACTCTATCTGTTTTATAATCTAGTAAATATAGTTTTCCATCCGTTTCAAATAAACAGTCAATCATCCCTTGAATAAGGACAGGCTCCCCCTCTGCATCAATATGGCTGTATACCTCTTTAACAGGTAACACCATACTAAATGACACTTCTCGTTTCACCCAGTCCGCTTTCCGCAGCTTTTGACCAATAGAAGTAGAGAAGAAAGCTGCAATTCCTTCTTGATCAATTGACTGGACTTGTTCATTTGTTAGCAAGTCTCGCTGCTGTAAGGAATCGAGCAGCTGATGTATACGGATTTCATCGAAGGGCTCGTCAGAAGGAAGCGCAATATGCTGCATGACTGTATGCATTGCGGTGCCTTGCTCTGCGGCTGTGAGTGTTTTTTTCTTCATGAAAGCCGGCCGGTCATACATCGTGGCACGGGCTTTTTGAAGAGAAGAAGGAACACTGTACTCATCCTGTATTTCTTTCATTCTTTTTATCTCGGAAACAGACTGCTTTGTGCCGACTTGTGAGGCCGCTAGATACGGGTATCTCCATGAAAGTCTCTCTGCTACTTTCTCATCAGCATCACCATATTCTTCAACAGGCAGACCTTCCATCAAAGCTTGTACCACCTCGTCCTGCTGCTTCTTTTCAAGTGACATATCTTCTTTTAGAAGATCGGAAGCTTGAGTAAATGAGATCGTGAATGCTGATGGGTGTGAAAGAACAACATCACCTGTTTCTTCTAAAATAGATGACATTGCTTGGTGACGGATGAGAGCAGGACCAATAAAATCTAAGTATGTTTTCGATTGATAACGTTCAAAATCAGGGAGGAGCCAGTCCTCTCCGGTTGCAGCATTTTGCCATTTGCTTAATGCCTTCACCTGATTTTTGACAGAGCCGACAAGAAATAATTTTTCTTTAGCCCTTGTGAGCGCTACATATAGAACTCTCAGCTCTTCAGATAATAGCTCTTTTCTCATCTTTTTTTTCATTGCCACAAGCGGTAATGTTGCATAGCTAATTCTCAGCTCTGGATGAATATATTTGCTTCCAAATCCTAATTCTTTATCAAGCAAGTAGGACTGGTTTAAGTCCATCATATTAAAGTTCCTGCCGAGTCCTGCGGTAAAGACGATTGGAAATTCCAATCCTTTACTGCTGTGGATCGTCATCATGCGAACAACGTCCTCTGTTTCACTGAACGTTTTTGCCGCACCAAGATCATCTCCACGCTCCTGCATTCTTTCGATAAAACGAAGAAAACGGAACAGCCCTCTAAAGGCAGCTTTTTCATACTGCTTCGCTCGATCATAAAGAGCACGGAGGTTCGCCTGTCTCTGCTTGCCTCCAGGCATCCCTCCAACGTAATCTAGATACTGCGTATCGCGGTATACTTCCCAAATCAATTCCGCTACTGAATGATTCATGGAGAAATCACGCCACTTACGCAGCAACCTGAAAAATCGTTCTAGTTTTTTGCATGTAGGGTGATCTGAATGAGTCACACTCATAAATGCCTTCACAGCATCATAATAAGTGCCTTTTTTATCACTCGTGCGAATCAGTGCCATTTCATTTTCGTCTAAATGAACAATTGGTGATCTTAATACAGCTGCAAGCGGGATATCCTGATATGGATTATCGATGACTTTTAACAGAGAAAGAATCACAGACACCTCTGTTGCTTCAAAATAACCGGAGGAAAGATTCGCATACACAGGGATTCCCTGCTTCTTCAATTCCTCCATCATTTGCGGTGCCCATGGCATGGAGCGAAGCAAAATCACAATGTCCCGATACTGCAAGTTACGGGTCATTTGCTGTTTTGAATCGTACACTTGAAATGGCTGCTCCACCAATTGCCTTATTTTTTTAGCAATGACTCTCGCTTCTAGTTGTACGGTCTCTAGCTCTTCTCTCTCTTCGTCAGTTTCTGCTTCCTGTTGATCTAAATGTACAAGAAGCATTTCTGTCGTTGTATCTTCGCTTTCTGGATAACTCGCTCCAAGCTTTAATTCAGCTTGTTCATCATATTCAATTTCTCCAACTGTTTCCCCCATCAGCTGTTTGAACAAAAAGTTCGTACTGTCTAACACATCTGAACGGCTGCGGAAGTTTTTATTTAAATCAATTCTCTTCCCTGTTTCTTTGCCGTCTGGTGTAAATTGTTTATATTTGTTTAAAAAGAGCATGGGTTCAGCCAGTCTAAAACGATATATGGACTGCTTTACATCACCAACCATAAACAGGTTGCCCTCTGCAGCATGTTCCCCTTTAGAGACAAGCCTTAAAATCGTTTCCTGTACAAGGTTTGTATCCTGGTATTCATCAACGAGCACTTCTTCAAACTGCTGTTGATAGTACTTGGCCGCTTCTGTTTCAATCAAATTTCCTTCCGCGTCCTGCTCTGCTAAAATGCGTAAGCAATAATGCTCTAAATCCGAAAAATCCACGATTGATTTTTCTTGCTTCGCTCTTTCGAAGCGCTGTCCAAATTGGATGACAAGCTCCACAAGTGTTTCGACCACCGGCTTCATTTCAGCTAAGCTTTTCAAATGCTGGGCGGGACTGCGCATAAAGTATTCATCTTTGAGCTTTTCTAATTGTTTTTTTGCTTGATTGCGTGCATCTGTGGCTTTTTCTAACAGCACAGGGTCATATTCGTCCCCTTTACATGTTTTGAGCCTTTTAAAATTGATGTTTGGCAAAAGCTCGTAAAGCCTCTCAAAATCATCTTGATGCCTGATTAATTCATTGACTTGCTCTAAATCATCTATAAAATTTTCTGCTCTCGGCGCCGGCCCACCCGGTTCTTTTGATAGGGCGAGAGCTCGTTCGAGCAGTTCCAGACAGCTTCGAAAAACGAGAGAAAGGTCCTCTTTGATATATGGGTAAAACGGTAATTGTTCTACTTTTGTTTGAGCTTCTACATCATAAAGAGAAAGGAATGCCCTCATCCATTGCTCAGGTGAAGGGTGAGATCTGGAAAACTCATAAATTCTCTTCACAAGCCATTGCAAGTCTAAATCATGACGGTCAGAAGTGTAACGATCAACCAGTTCAAAGAACGCTGGCTTTCCAGCCTTATATTCATCCTCAAACAGTTCATCTAACACTTCATCTCCTAATAATTCTCCTTCTGTTTGATCAGCCAAACGAAAGCCTGGATCAAGGTCAATCTCATAGTAAAAGGTGCGCAGAACCTGCAAGCAAAAGGAGTGCAGGGTAGAAATATTGGCACGATTCATGAGTGACAGCTGTCTTCTCATATGAAGAGACCCGGGGTTCTTGGCTAATTCCTTTTCAAGTGCTTCTGTGATCCGATGCTTCATCTCTGCCGCAGATGCATTTGTGAAAGTCACAACGAGCAGACGATCCACATCGACTGGATCTTCAGGACGGGTCATTTTTCGAATCAGCCGTTCAACCAAAACAGCTGTTTTACCTGACCCTGCCGCCGCCGCAACAAGGATATCTTGTCCTTCTGAAACGATGGCTTCCCACTGGTCATCCGTCCAAGTACTGTTATTCGGTTTTGGTATTTGCATACTGATCCCCTTCTTTTTTGATCCGGTCTATCACAACATCATCCTTTTCAGATGAAAGCACTCTAAATTCATTATCCTCTATCGATTCATCAAATTGGCAAATAGACTTAAATGAACAAAAGCGGCATGGTGTTTGATCCTTCAATTTATATGGATTAATGGCTACCTCGCCATTTGTAATTCTTTCGCCTGCCTCTTCAAACGTGCGCCGAACATGCTGTGTGAGTATATGGAAATGATCTTCACTTAAAACAGCAGAGTCAGAACGGAAAGACCCATCCTTTTTCAATCCAGCTTGAATGACTTGTGATCTTCCTGATTCAAGCGTTTGATCCATTAGCTTTACCGCTTCTACATCTTCAAGCAATAGACCTTTCATTTTAAATTTCTTGAATATTTCCTGCTCAATTTCATCCTCTGCAAGCGGAATCGGTGCTTGAATGAGCGGATCATGAATATGGAAATATAAAATGCCAGCTGGCGTTGCTTCTACACCGAGCCACTCCTTCGAATACGTAATGGTCAGGTCTAAGTATGTGAGCATTTGCAAGGCCAGCCCATAGTATACTTCTGCTAGATCAAGACCTTTCTCACTCGATTTGTAGTCGACGATTCTCAACAGCAGCCCTTTTGAACCTTCTGCTTTATCCACCCGGTCAATTCTTCCGACAAGCTCCATCGTGCAGCCATTTTTCAATTGAAAAGTAAACGGCGGAAGTGGCCCTTGGCCGCCAAAGCCTAACTCAAGCCCAACGGGAGAAAATCCACTCACTCTTGCATGCTCACTTAAGATAGAAGAGACTCGAATCAAGATTTTCTGGAGCTTTTCTTTAATATAAGCATGCCGGTTAGAGCTTAATAGGATTTCCTTTTGAAGACGCGGTGCAAGCTGTTCGATTGCATGTCTTGAATAGTTGACACAGTCATCCTTCGTTAGATTTTTCCAATCCTTTTTTTGTTCAACAAGCGTATCTGAAATATGCTTTAAAGCTGAGTGAAACAGCTGGCCGATATCGGGTGCTTCCAATTTATAAAATTGCCGGTCCTTTAGTTTTAACCCGTGGGAAGCAAAGTGAGAAAATGCACACGCATTGAATTTCTCCATTCTTGAAACACTGCCTTGAATGTGATCACCATAAAGTTCTTTTGTGACGTTTGGTTTTAAGCGCTTCGCTCGATTTGTAAAAAACAAACTCGATAAGATGTTTTTTGATACATCCCGATGAGATGACGTCATCAAATAATTATAGACACTCCACCATACACCACTGATGGGGTATTGGTTGAGCCATTGCTGCAGCTGCGAGACAGTATACGATAACGAGACATGCTCATTCGCTACAAATTTTAATTGCTCCTTGTCATCCAGCTGTTCCGGGTCTAACACATACAAAGCATGCTCATGATTTGGCATAAGCTCCTGACAATACTTGATAAGAGTCGAAGGCAATAGAGAGCGCCCCTCTTCATCTGACACTGAATAAGACAGATACAAATGATGAGATGGACTCGACAGCGCCTGGTAAATTAAAAATTGCTCATCTAGCAGCCGTTCCTTTCCTGTCTCTGCGAGTTCTGCTCCTGCTCGTTTTAACCATTCCCGGTCATCCTCAGACAAAACACTTTCGTCAGAAGGGCGTGCGGGAATAACGCCATCATTTACCCCAATGATAAACATACACTTCACTTGATACATTCTCGATAAGTCCATACTTCCGATAAATACTTGGTCGAGTGAAGGCGGAATTAAAGCGAATTTTAAAGAGGCCAATCCTGTATCCATCATCTGTTGGAATAAAGGAAATGAGAGCTCCTCCTCACCGAGCATTTCAACAAATTCATCCATTAATTGAATAACAGCATCCCATACTTGTCCATGCTGCATGGCTTCAGCTAATCTACCTGCTTCTTCAGCTTCCAGCCTAGCCTTTTCAAGTTTATCCGGCACTTGTATTTCCTCTAAAAAGACATAGACTGCCTCTACCATGTCTTTTACTTTTTGCGCTTTTTTCAGCCTTTTTTGCAATTGGAAAAGCGGCGGTGCGATCCATTCCTTTACATCATTCAGCATCTGTTCCATTTCAATTTCTTGATCTGTTTGTCCAAAATCCTCATCTAAGGATTGGAATCGTCTGTAATGGAAACGGGAACCGTTTGTCCAGCGTTCTCCTTTTACACCATAAGCAATACAGTAGTTTTCAAGCTGATCTGCCTGTTCTCTCGCTTTGTTTTTGGCAAGTTCGAGCGGAAATAAGAACTCTGTCTTCACGCAGCGAAAAACGGCCTCATAACGCCAGTTTCCTTTTATGACATCCAAGCTCGAACGAATTAATTCAATGAGCGGATGATACTGCATCGATTCATTTCCATCAATAAAAAAAGGAATATCGTAATCTCGAAAAACCTCTTTTAACGTATCTTTATAGTCGTCTACATGCCGCGCTACAATCGAAATATCTCGCAGTCTGAGTCCTTCTTCTCTCACTAAATGAAGAATTTCTCTCGCTACTCCCTCAATTTCAGCTCGTTTACTTGCACTTTTAGATATTGTGAGATGAGGGGTTATTTCCTGATATGGCTTCACCGGTCTCTGCTCATATTGCCGTTCTAAATAAGCAAGATCTGGCGTATGAAGATGACGGTTATTTCTCTCCAAAATGTGCTCAGAAATGGACGCGCCGCACTCTTTGGCAAGCTGATAGAGCTGGAAATACGTTTTACCTGTCATACGAAATAAATCAAGTTCATTTGGCTGTTTATCATGATAGGAACGATCCACTGTGAAAGCAGCCGTTATTTTCTCAGCATGCAGCAGAAGCTGTTCAATGACGAGAAGCTGCTGCGGTGTAAATTGATAAAAACCATCTATATAAATGTGTGCTCCTTTTATTTCTTCAGATAAAGGAATTTGCTGCGTGAGAAGCGTCAAATAGTCTTCTGAGTGCACATATTCATCTTGTAAATGCTGCTCCATCTGCTGATAAAGAACATGCAGATCATGCAATTTCTCGGCTGCCCGTCTTTCTTCTGTATACTCTGAATGCATGCTCGATAATGAAATTTTTTCAATATCCTCCGGCAGCATGCAGTATCTCTTGAACTCAGCCATCGTCTTTTCGATTTGCTCGACAAACCCCGGCTTATCACTCGCTTTTTTGAATACCTTAAACTTTTCTTTCTCCTCTTCAATCACTTTTCTTAAAAGCATTTGAATTCCTGTGCTTGTCACAAATTGCCTGTTCGCTCCGCCAGTCTGCTGTAAAATAGACCAAGCAAGACGCGTGAAACTAAATACTTTGGCCCTGATCATCCCGCCAGCTTCAGACGTTTTTGCAAGCTCGTATTCCATTAAGAATGTCATTTGATCCGGGACTAAAAAAATGATTGGCGGACCCAACGGATCAAGCCGAAGCTGTTCTTTGATTTCCTCTAAGATTGCAGTCGTTTTTCCACTCCCCGATCTGCCTGCTAAAAACTGAATCTCCACGCTCCACAACACCTTTCTTATGTACTCATATTCTAGCGAAAATAAAAGTAAATAGCTATTTTCCCCTTCTCCTTCCTAAAAAGATATAGGCACCTTTCCTTACTCTTCTCATATCATAAACCATCATGAACTCAAAGGAGGCTGGCAATATCATGTATTACGGTTATTATGACTACTCGCCATATGACATGCGCCAAAACACAAGAATCATTTCAGATCTTGAAAAAGCAATCAATGGTGAATATTCTGCGATCCAATGCTACGAAAAACTTGCCCAAAGAGCAAAAACTCCTGAGGCAAAAAAAATCATTCAAGAAATACGCCAGGATGAAGTCAGACACTATCAACTATTTTCAAAGCTGTATTATTCTTTAACAGGTAAAAGCCACAAACCAAGCGTAACAGAACCTTGTCCAGATCAATTTAGAGAAGGACTTCTTTTCGCATTTAAAGATGAACAAAGAACGGTCGATTTTTACTTAACGATATCAGATTATGTCCGGGATCAAGGAACAAAAGAGCTGATGAAACGTATCGCTCAAGATGAACAGCAGCATGCTGTATGGTTTTTATATCTTATAACGCACCATGTGTCTTAGATAGTCCTATTTTAATAGGAGATCGTATGTTCCGTCAAAAAATGAAATCGGCTTTTTGTTCATTCAATCTATCAAATAAAATACTATTCTCAACAAATCCCTCATCTCTTTCACTTTTTCAAACGTGAAAACGACAATTTGATAAATAAAAAAACTCCTCTACCACAAAT
Source organism: Bacillus sp. F2HM (assembly GCF_019266135.1). NCBI lineage: Bacteria > Bacillati > Bacillota > Bacilli > Caryophanales > Bacillaceae > Bacillus > Bacillus sp. F2HM. The sequence continues at coordinate 21,094 of NZ_LRMO01000019.1, read as the reverse complement.
AGCAGAAGGAGTTTTTTTCATGATCGTTTAATGAAATTTTGCTTCATTGCTTTGCTGCTGATGTTTTAGCAACCCATCAATGGACAGCATCTTACTGCCGCTGAGTGTTAAATAAAGCGCCATGACAAGCAGCGATAGTTCAAATTCATAACCGCCAACAAATCCTTTAGAAAAACCAACCGTAATAATCGCCACAGCCATAATTGGTACAAATAATGCTGCGAAAATACGTGTTCCTAGACCTAAAATCAAGGCGATACCACCGACCAGCTCAATTGTCTTTACAATATAGGCCATAAATTCCGGTACACCGATTTGTCCAAAGAATGCCGCTGTTCCCCCCAGACCTCCTTGATATGCCTGAAGTCCGTGTAGAAAGAAGATAATACCTAAAATAACACGTACAAAAAGTGTTCCTATTTCTTGATTCGTTTTCATATAGTGATTTCCTCCTGTTTTTACACTACATAATGTAATGTTAATAAGTAAAAAAAATTAGTAATTTAGGTTAAGCATAATCATTAAGGCCACCATGAGAATGGTTGATGTGACAATGGGAATGATGGGTACATTGAAAGGAATATTGTATGTTGGATTTAAGATCTTCTGTATTCTTAAATTCAATGCCCGATCTCCAAAGGATACCGCAAACTTCGTTTGTTTTTGAAACTGCGTTCTCTTTTTAATCAGTTTCAAAAGGGCTTGCCCTACTCCAAGCTCAGTGCCTGTCTGCCGAATCGCATAGTCATCTGCGATCACTTCACGAAAAACGGAATAGCTTTGTCTCATATGCTTTAACACTGGAATGTACCAAATGACTTTTGTGAGCATTGAGAATGTGAAGGCCTTTAAAGGATCATAGCTGTATTTGTGGTGTAATTCATGATAAACAACAGCGTCAATCTCCTCTTCATCCAGCATGTCCATGAGAGACGTTGATAAGTAGACCTTTGGGTGAAGCATCCCCATGGCGAAAGCAAGCGGTTCATGACAATGAAACACAATGATGTCGTTTGCATATTTTTCAGATAAAGATTCGGTCGAGTGGTAATCGACTGCAAGCATCAGATTTTGCTTGAATTGAATGTACGTTTTGATTTGCTTCGTCATATAGAAAATCGCAAATCCCAGTGTATAGAGGACTAAAGCATCTAGAAAATATTTCAAAGGAGTGAATCCATAGAATTCGAGAACAGACTGGCATACATGAATGAGATTATATGCTTGATTCCAGCCAAAAAAGCTTGAAAGCACGTAATAACCCATCTGATAAAAAATCGTTAAACCAATCAATATACCGCCTAAAAACAGCAGGCTCGATTTCATTTTATTCATTTTGCTGCTCCTCTTTTTTGGATGCCAGCCTTGCTTCAAGCACTTTGAGTAATTCAGGGTCAGCACTTTCAATTGCATCCACCATATGATTCACTGCCAGTGGACCAAAATCGTCCATCAGCCCTTGGGTAATCCATTTTGTCTGCTCATTTAGAAATTCTTCTTTTGTTAAAATGGGATTATAAATAGATGAACGCCCTTTTGTTTTCTTCTCGACAATTCCCTTTTCGGTTAAGCGGTTCAGCACAGTCATCACCGTGTTGAAATTAATCGGCTTCTCATCTGACAGCTTCTGCTGCACTTCTTTAATCGGCATATCCTCACCTTGATAAAGGATCTCCATAATCCTTCCCTCTAAAGGACCGAAAAAGCGATTCAATCCCTTTTCATTATATTTAAAAGAAGGAATTTTCATGTCATCACCTCACACTAAGCATTGTAGTGTAATTGAAAATGATAGTCAACAGATAACCAAAATAGGGGAAAATCGTTGCATATTACCTTGCTTTTTGGTAAAAATTACGAACCTATTTATATCAATAGGCTATCCGATTCACGATAAGATAATCTTATGAAAATGGTAAAAAAATTCGTATTTTATTTATAGAGACTTTTGTATTATAGTGAAGATAACAACATTTCACTTACTGAACAAATTTATAGGAAGAAGGTTTACATGTGATGAAACAAGGAAACAGCCTTCGAACCGATCTCATTTTGATCGCGATAAGCGGTTTAGGTGGATTTCTTTTGTCTTTAACAGGAATGTCTATTGGCTGGATGGTCGGTACATTAATCACAGCTGCATTTATTGCCATGCGACGTCCCACCCTGTTTCAGCGTAAAGGAAACAACACCTTGCGTATTCACAGCAGATGGCTACTCCTTGGTCAATTCATTCTCGGAATCGAACTCGGACAGAAAATGAACATGAAAGTTCTTCATATTTTCGCTGAACATTGGCTCCCTGTGAGTTTCATGCTCGTTTTTTCTATTCTACTGGCGATGCTCTCTGGCTTTGCCTTATGGAAGCTGAGTAAAACAGATATGCTGACCAGCTTTGTCGGAACAGCACCAGGCGGTTTATCTGCTATGCCAGGGATTGCCCAAGAGGTTGGAGCAAATACAGCCGTTGTCAGTCTCGTACAAACAACACGTGTATTAATGGTGGTACTCACCATCCCATTTACGGTGTTCTATTTAAATACAAAAAATCCAGCGGATGCAGCTGCAACCGTGCAAGGGAGCGCCTTTTCATCCGGCGTTTTCACCCTGTCAAATATCTCGTGGAGTATCGCACTTATTTTAGGTGCCTGGCTTATGTCACGCCTCGCGGTTCGGCTTCATTTCCCTGCCCCTTGGCTGATTGGCAGCATGTTAGGAGTTGCAGCTCTTCAAGTAGGTGCAGGTGCGCTCATAGGTCATGATTTGATTCCTTACTGGCCAGCACAAGCGAATATCGCATCACAGGTATTTCTAGGTGCAACCATCGGGTCAAAAATGAATAAACAGATGTTTGTCGGGCTAAAAAACACGTTAATTGTGGCCGTCGTCAGCTCAGCTGGGCTGATTGCTGCAACGGTTCTCAGTTCAATTGCCATTGCAGAGGTCACAGGCATTTCTGTCATTACAGCCATTCTTGCCTTTTCGCCTGGCGGTATTGCAGAAATGGCAACAACAGCAGTCACACTCCATGAGGACTCAACCTTTGTAGTAGCTGTACAAGTCGTTAGAATCATTCTTGTCATTGCGATGCTGCCACCGTTTTTTCGATTCTTACATCATGTCTGGGCAAAAAGACATCCTGAATATAAAGCCGCAAAATAAAAAAAGAGACGCTTTGCATGTGCAGAGCGCCTCTTTTTTTATTCATCCTGATTTCTTTTGACACCAACTACTTGATCCTTTGATATCGTTCCAAAATGCCGGCTGTCGAAGCTATGTATTCGGTTATCTCCGATCACGAAGTAATGGTTTTTTTTGATTTTATTTTGCCCTGTGATGGCTTTCAGCTGAAAATCTCCTGTCAGGACATTCCCCATTTTATGTTTTTTCTGCTCTTTTAAATAGGGTTCTTTCCATTTTGCCCCATCGACAAATAACTGATCATCTACATACTTGATCGATTCTCCTGGGAGCCCAATGACTCGTTTGATCAAAATTTGATTTTTGGGTCCGTGAAATAACACATAATCAAACCGATTAATTTTCGTGAGTTTTGGCGAGAACTTGTTGATTAATAATTCTGTTCCATCTGTAAATGTAGGGTCCATACTAACCCCTTCTACTTTATACTTCACAAACATGAAATTCTTTACCTGGAACAATAAGACGATGCATGTAATAATCATCAACCATAGCAATGGCTTCTTTTTCATTAAGAGCCTCCTTTGTCCTCACGCTTGCTCATTCGAATATTCAACCTATTTTCTACTCTCTTTCCAACATACCATAATAAAACGATAACTAGAACCGCAAAAACACTTCTTAACGGATTCTTTACTAAAGCAGAAAGATCATAACCGATAAAACTAATGATAAAGAGCATGACACACTTACCAGCTAAAGCAGCTAATGAAAATTGCCACATGCTAATTCTTGATAAGCCTGCGACAACATTGACAGCTGCAGAAGGTGTAAAAGGAAAACAGAGTAAAATAAATAACGGACCAAATCCCCGCTTCTCTACCCAAAGCATCAATTTCTTAATGGAAGGGTGTCTGCTGATAAAGTTCAGCATTCTCATCTGTCCAAATTTTCTGATCAGTAAAAAGACAAGAATAGACCCTGCACTTGCACCGATCCAGGTTAATAAAAAGCCTTCCCAAAGGCCGAATGCATTTGCATTGGCCACCGCAAACGCCACAAGTGGTAAAAACGGAAGAAATGCTTCAATCAGAGGAAGCAATATAGCGACAATTGGTCCAAAGGCCTTGTAGCTTTCAAAAAATGATGTGATATTTTCATGAGTAAATAGAGAAAGAAATGATGTCAACTTGTTTGACTCCTTCAAGGTTTGTCTACATTTCATTTTACATGGAAAACATAAAAATATACAAATGAATCCCACTCGCCCCCCTTGAGATTGTTTGACTCATTCGATATAATAAATAAGAACATTTGTTCTATCCATAAAGAAAGCAGGCTTGGACATGACAAGACTAACAAGAATACAGCTTCAGATGATGGAACAGGCCATCTTTCTTCCAATGGTCATCTCCATCCTCAATCGTGACCTGACACACTTAAAACAACATCAAACATTTAAACTAAATGAACCATACATTCAGCTTGTGACCTCTGTGTTAAAGGAAGCACAGAAAGCACTTTACGAACTGAAGCAGCATTTACGTAAAGAAAATATGAAAGTACAGCAAATTGAACACGATGAAGGATTTACAACGTATCTATTTATCATAAATGGCTATGAAGAAAAGCATAAATACTTTAATCCGCGTATACGTCATCGAGTAGAGGAACTGCTGACTGCATATTTTCTGCATCAAGCAAATTAACTTCTTGCTGAAATGCGGCGTGGTACCCATGCAAAAAAAGCCTGCCGCTGCGGCAGGCTCCTTCTTATTTATGATAATTCAAGCTGTTTTCTCAGCTCTGTTCTAACTTCTTCTAATCCTGGTCCATCTAACTCAAAGTAATATACATTCCCAGGCTGATAATCATGGCCCTTTAGCTGAATCGTATCAACTGATTTCAATGAGCTCAGTAATGGAAAAAGACCGATGAACTGTTTCATGGAAAGGTTGGTTGAGACATTATCACCAAGCGTATCAATGATGTTGTCGTATGACGGGATCGAAGAAATCGATTTAGATTTTTCAAAGATGGCTTGAAGTGCTTCCATTTGGCGCTTTCCGCGCATGAGATCACTATCAGCCTTTCTCGTTCTCACAAAGGCCAAAGCTTCTTCGCCATTCAGTCTATGAGTGCCTGTTTGCACTTGAACTTTTCCCTTTGAATCCTTTTCCATCTGTTTTGCGATACCTTCATCTTTAATCGTTACGTCAATTCCATTTAGCTCATCCACAATGTCTTGAAACGCCTTAAAGTTCCCTGAAATCACATAGTCTACAGGAATGTTCAACAAATTTTCGACCGTTTTGACTGACAAATCTGCACTCCCAAACGCATGGGCGTGAGCAATTTTATCATATCCTCTTCCCGGTATATCTACATAAGAATCACGAGGAATACTGAGAAGCTTAATGGTTTTGTCTGTTCGGTTCACCGCCGCCAGTAAGACCGCATCACTTCTTGCTTCATCTACCGTTTCACCTGGACGGCTGTCAATTCCAAGCAGCAGCACCGAAAAGCTGTCCTTTCCTGGATCAAAAGCTTTCACACGCTTTTGCGAAGTGTCTCCTCTTTCTAATGATACTTGCGCCTTATTCGACGCTTTTGAAATTTTATAGTATGCGTATCCAGTCACGGACACTGCCATCACCATGACAAATGCCATGATAAACAGCACGGCTTTTACCCAAGGCCTTAGTCTTCTTTTTGATCTTTTTTCCTTCATCCTTTCCGAACCCTCACTCTATCTTAGTCTATCAATGTAGGTTCCACTATAACATATTTAGATGAAAGTTTCCTGCACGCAACATATTTTTATGAATCCACAATAAAAAAGCCGCTCAAGATGAGCAGCTTTCGTTCATTATTTTTGGCTAATACCTTGTTTTACTTCACCAATCATGGCAGATAATGATTCAAGCCCGCCGCCGGATAGATACCACATGTCAGAGTTCAAATACACCACATGGTTGTTTTTGACCGCTTTGACTGATTTCACATAATCATTCTCAACAAGCTGTTTCGCAGACGTTTCTTCTCCGATCGCTGCGCCTCGATCAACGACAAATAGATAGTCTGGGTTCGTTTTGACCATGTATTCATACGAAATGCTTTGACCGTGTTTATCAGATGGCTCAAGCTTTTGATCTGCCGGTGTGATACCAAACACATCGTGGATGAGACCGTATCTTGACTTAGGTCCGAACGCTGTCATTTTGCTGTCGTTCGCCATGATCACCAGCCCATTTTTCTTTAACTCTTTTGCTTCTTTCTTTAAAGCATCCACTTTTTGATCAATGGCTGCAAGTTCTTCTTTAACTTTGTCTTCTTTATCAAAAATCTTGCCTAAAGTTTTGGCATTCTTTTTAAATGATTCCATATAATTGGCATTGTCTACATCCATATAAATCGTAGGGGCAATATTAGAAAATTCATCGAATGCATCTGCTTGACGGTGCTGGATAATGATTAAATCCGGCTTAATTTCTGCAATTTTTTCAAAGTTCGGCTCTTTTAATCCGCCGACATTTTCATATTTGTCTCCTTCATATTTAGATAAATATTTAGGCACCGCTTGTTTCGGTAAAGCTGTTACATTCACACCTAGTTTGTCTAACGTATCAAGGCTTCCCATATCAAACACGACCACTTTTTTCGGGTTTTTCTTGATCTTTACACCATCTTTATTCAGCATGTCTTTTACCGTGACGGTTTCCCCTTTTGTGCCTTCAGTTTTCCCTTGGTTCCCGCAGGCAGCGAGTACCACGATTGCTATTAATATAGTCATCATCCAAGTCCATTTTTTCATACGTAATCACCTCTTCATTTTTTAAGAAAAATATAAGCAAATACGCTCACCGCGAATAACTTCAATCGGTATGCGCATGTCATAAATTTGTTCAAGTGCTTCTGTTTGAATCACGTCGTCCACTCCACCTTCTTTAATGACCTGTCCATCTTTTAAGGCGACGATATGATCGGAATACACAGAGGCAAAGTTAATATCATGAAGAACCACAACAATTGTTTTCCCAAGATCTTTCACGAGCTGCTGAAAGAGCTTCATCATCTCGACAGAATGATTCATATCCAAATTGTTTAAAGGCTCATCTAAGAAAATATAATCTGTATCCTGCGCCAGCACCATTGCAATAAAAGCTCTTTGTCTTTGTCCACCGCTCAGTTCATCTACATATTGATGCTGGATATCGGCAAGCTTCATGTATTGGAGGGACACATCAATCATCTTCTCATCCTCTTTTGTCAGATGACCCTGCGAGTAAGGGAAACGGCCAAAGCTGACAAGCTCCCGAACGGTCAGCCGCACATTCATATGATTGGCCTGCTTTAAAATACTCATCTTCTTTGCAAGTTCCTGCGGAGGGTATGCACTATATGGCTTGTCTTCTAAATAAGCTGCACCTGAGTCTGGCTGAATCAGCCGGCTCATGATGGATAAAAGCGTGCTTTTCCCCGCACCATTCGGACCAATGAGAGACGTCAGCTGTCCCTTTTTCACACTGATCGTTGTGTCGTGAAGCACTGTTTTTCCGTTATACGCCTTACTGACGCCCTTCATCAAGACCATGAACGACTCTCCTTTAACAGTAAATAAATAAAATACAGTCCGCCGACTAAATCAATCAACACACTAAGCGGCGTTTGAAAAGTAAATACCTTTTCTACAAGAAATTCCCCGCCTACAAGGGCAATCACACTAATAAAAAAAGAGCCTAATAGCAAGTATGTATGCCGGTATGTCCGAAAAAGCTCTCGTGCGACGTTTACGGCGAGTAAGCCGAGGAACGTAATTGGTCCGACAAGTGCTGTTGCGATAGACACAAGGACAGCTATCACGATCAGCATCTTTTTTGTGATGCTGTCATAGTCAATGCCTAGATTTACCGCATGCTCCTTACCAAGAGACATGACATCTAATTTGGAGCGGAATGTCCAAATGTAAACACACAGCGCCGCAAATAAAACAGAAGCAATCAGTAAGATGTCCGTGTTCATGTGATTAAAGCTTGCAAAGGATTTATCCTGTACGACCTGATATTCATTCGGATCGATCAGCATTTCCATAAACGAAGAAAGACTTTTGAACAATGTCCCAAACACAATTCCAACAAGCAGAAGCAAGAAAATGTGTTTATTTTTGCGTTTGAACATGACTGTATACAGCAGTACAGAAAATAGGATCATCAGCCCAACGCAAAGGAAAAAATTAAAATTCTTATTGACGATCATTAAATGAGTCGACCCAAACACATAAATAATCGCTGTTTGCAAAAACAAGTACAGTGCGTCTAAACCCAATATGCTCGGCGTTAAGATTCGATTGTTGGTCAAAGTTTGAAAGACAACAGATGAAAAGGCAATCGCGCCTCCCGTTAATGTCATCGCAAGCACTTTCTTTAAACGGCTTGGGACTGTGTACGGCCAGTACCCCATTTGAAAGGTAATAAAAATTACGATCAACACGGCTGCAATGGCTGCAATCAGATATAATATACGTTTCTTATGCATAGCGTTTCCTCCTTAATAACATGTACAGGAAGATCGCACTCCCGATGATGCCTACCATGAGCCCAACTGATATTTCATATGGATAAATGATCACCCTTCCGAGCACATCACAAATCAGAACAAAAATAGCTCCTAGTAAAGCTGTATGCGGGAGGCTTTTTTTCAAGTGATCGCCGCGGTAGATCGAAACAATATTCGGAATGATTAATCCAAGGAATGGCAGCATCCCGACAGTTAAAATGGTGACAGACGTAATCATTGAAACGATCACCAAACCAACTGCCATCACACGTTTATACGTTAAACCTAAGTTGACAGCAAAGCTCTCGCCCATGCCTGCCACTGTAAAGCGGTCAGCATATAAATACGCAATGATCAACAGTGGAACGCTCACATAAAGCAGTTCATAACGCCCTTGGACAATAAGAGAAAAATCCCCTTGAAGCCATGCGGATACGTTTTGGATCAAATCATATTTATAGGCTATAAACGTAGATATTGAACTGACAATCCCCCCAAACATTAAGCCGACTAATGGTACATAAATCGTATCGTTCACCTTGATATGCCGCAGGATTTTTAAGAAAAGAAGATTCCCAGCTAAAGTAAATAGAAACGCAATCCCCATTTTCATAAGCGGATTCGCATGTGTAAAAACAAGCATTGCTACTAAAATACCAAGCTTCGCCCAATCCATCGTTCCTGCAGTGGTTGGTGAAACAAATTTATTCCTCGTCATGCTTTGCATAATAAAGCCGCATAAACTCAGGCTCATACCAGCAAGCACAATACTCACGAGACGCGGGAGGCGGCTTGAAACTAACGTGTGCACTTGTTCATCTGTTAAATGAAACAGCTGTAAAATGGACAGATCCTGTACACCCACAAACAGAGATATACATGCCAAACATACAAATAACAAACTTAATTGATACAACTTCATACAGGTTTCTCACTTTCTATCAAGCTCTATCCGCCATAAATGATTATCATTATCAATTAAGCGACAGTTCATATATTATCACATCTAGTGAAATATTCAATAGCGGTATAAAAAAGGCGAAAACTCAAAAAAAAACAGCCTGCGGCAGCGGCTGCTTTTTACATCATGATTGAATATTCAATTGAAATTGTCCTTTCAATTCCTCTTCTGCTTCTTGAAATAACTGACGCAAGTTCTCAGCATAATCACCAAGAGCGTCTTTGCTCGTTTGAAAATTCACCCATGTCAGTTCTACTGGAAGAGTCACCTCTCCTGTCAAACAGTCCCAAAGGGCATCAAGGTTTTTCCCGTAATAGTCAGGAAGGTGTAAAACTGTTTTTAGCTGGTCATGAAGCTCTTCTTGCGACCTGCACGCTGCGCCATCAAGCTGCACTTTTTTCATGTTCATCTTCCCCTCTCTTGCCTATATTTTAAACGAATTGGAGGAGAAAGAGAAAGATGGACATCTTACTTTTGTTTCTGCCTGACACCTGAGATCAAGAGAATGAGGCAGGCAGCCAAAACGATCAAGAGAAAGAGGGTTAACACGATCTGAGTACCGTATATATCAGCAAAGAGTCCAACAAAAACACTCGGAATACCAAGTCCTAAATAGGCAAACAAGTAATACCCTGCAACGGCTCTAGCCGCCTCCTTTTTCCCTCGCTCAACAATGAGCTGAAGGCCACCTAAATAAGTAAATCCATAGCAGGCAGTACCCGCCAGCATCGTTCCGGCAAGCACAAGGAAAATAGATCCGCTGCTTGCACCGTATAGTAAGAGGCCATATCCGCATGGAAGACAGATAAACCCCAAAAGGAGCGCTGTGCTGCTATTCATCTTGCGCACAAAGGGCTGCATCAGGACACCTGCCATATTAATTAAAAAGAGCGCTGGCCCTACCCACAATTCATAACCATTTAGTTTAAGCTGTGCTGGCAAAATCGAAATGACAAGGCCGCACACCGACCATGCGATAGCAATGGCTGCATTCGCCGGCATTGTTCCTTTTGGAAATCTTGGCATGTTCATCATCGGTTTACCTGAATCTCCTTGGACAGGTGGCACGAAAAAGAAGACACCCACAATGGTTAAGATCAAAAAAGCCAGCACAATCCAATAGCTAAGCGGCGTGAGGGACACACGCTGAAAAGAAAGAAGTGCCGTAAAAAGAGCACCGCCCCCAAATCCAACCGAACTGCATAGTGCAATAAAAGTTGGAATCCAGCCTGACTTCTCTGGATATAAAGCAATCAAATATGCGGTGCATGTTCCAACACTAAGACCAAGTCCGACACCTTGCAAAAGCCGGGCAGCAAAGAGCATCTGTATGGAAGGGTGGACAATCATCAACAAGGTGGCACATAACGAAAAGCTAAGCGCAACCAATAAAATCGGTTTGCGTCCAACCCGGTCAGAAATGCCGCCAAGAAAAAGCAAAACTGGAATAAGTCCGAAGACATACGCGGCAAATACAAGTGCTGTTGCCGCCTTTCCGTACCCTGCGTGTTCTGCATACGCCGTATAAAGGGGCACTTGCAGATTCACAGCAATCGTAATCATAAAAAGACCAAGTAAAACGAAAATAAACGGGATGATGGATAGGTGTGCCGTTTCCTCTTTTGATGCTGGGATCATTTGACTCTCTCCTCTATGTCATTGCATATGAGAACAGTGTACACACCATTTGGCTTACTTCCTACATCCAAAAAAGACACTATTGACCAGTCCATAATTCCGTGTCATCATCATGTTATGACGTGACAATGAGAGAAGGTGCACGATGTATATTCATTTAGACCGTTCAAGCGCTACTCCGCTCTGGCAGCAAATCGTGACTGAGATCATTCAAAAAATTCATACACAAAAACTGCATCCTGACGATCAGTTAACACCGACAAGAGTGTTAGCACAGGAGCTTAATGTATCAAGATCAACCGTACAGCTTGCCTATGATGAGCTGCTGGCAAGAGGTTACGTGAGCACATCTAGAAGAGGCGGTACCAAGGTCATTTCAAGCGATCAATATACAGCTTCCCCTCCCTATCAAAGTGAACCGCCTTTTTCACCTCCGATAAGACCTCACTTTGAAGAGGCCGAAAAACAAATGGATCATTGGCTGTCAGCCAATCAATTTCATGAGAAGCTTGATATTGATTTTCGTCATCAGGAGCCAGCCATCGACGACCACTTTCAAAACATATGGAAACGCTCGCTCATGAAAGCATTACAGCGATTAGATATGAAGGATTGGGGCTATTCCTCTCCGCATGGATTATGGGAAGTACGTTCAGAAATACGCCAATATTTATCTGTAGAACGCGGGATTGATGTAGAAGAAGATCAAATGGTGTTAACAGGTGGCACGCAGCAAGCCATTGATTTGATTTCACAGGTATTGCTTAAAAAAGGTGATACAGTGGCTGTTGAAGATCCAGGTTTCCCTGGGGCAAGGCTGTCGTTTATGCATCGCGAAATGAACATTCACCCCGCACCAGTTGATGAAGAAGGAATGGTGGTGAACACATTGCCCCGGCGAACAAAACTGATTGCTGTGACGCCCTCCCATCAGCGTCCAACTGGAGTATGTATGAGTGTAAACAGAAGGCAGCAGCTGCTGAAGTTTGCTGTCAGCCATCAGTCTTATATATTAGAGGACGATTTTGATGGAGATTATCGTTACCATGGCGGGCCGCTCCCCTCCCTATTTTCAGAAGCACCCGAGCATGTGATTTACATCTTAAGCTTCTCAAAAGTGCTGGCACCTGGCATCCGCCTGGCTGCCATTGTCGGCTCCAAAGCAGTCATGAAAGAAATTGCCGCACTGCAATCACTCATTCAAAGGCAGCTGCCCATCATGGAACAAATCACACTCGCTTCTTTTTTCAAAGAAGGAGAATTCACGCGGTATGTCAGGCGAATGAGACAGCTGTATAAAAAAAGACAGGCAGCCATGATGGAAGCCCTTTTGACACATCACTTTGACAAACACTTCCGTATCTACGGAACCGATACGGGCCTTCATGTCTTTTTAGAAGGAGCGCAAGACTTTGATGAAAAAGGAAGCATTGAGGCAGCAAAAGCAGCTGGCGTTGGCATTTATCCATTAAGTCCTTATTGTTTTGAAAGCAGTCGAAAGGGATTACTGCTAGGATTCGCCTGTACGGACGAAAGCATGATTCAAGAGGGCGTTCGCCGTTTAAAGAAAATCCTTCACATCTAAAAAAGCCTGGAAGGTTTACTTCCAGGCTTTTTTAGGATGATTGCTGAATCTGACCTATTTCTTCAATAAATGCGGCTGTCTGCTGCAAGCCATCCTGAAAATGATGGGTAGCGGAAATAAACAGCTTTTCTTGATCGGGATGCTTCAAGAGCTTTTCCACCTTACTAATCCCTTTTTCAAATGAAGCAAGGCCTGTCTTTAATTGTTGATCGGCCTTTTGATAAGCGGCTGGAACTTCTTGATGATCCAGCCCTTTTTGAATCACACGATCAAATGCTTTCGTCGCTTCTGTCAATTTTTTATTTGTTTGGATCTTTCCATGTCCATCTGAGATAAACTGATCTGTCATATTTTCATATGCTTTATTTAACTCATCCATATAAGACTGCACCCATTGTTCATAAGCAGCTTCTTTTGTGTCTTGCTTTGAAGGCGGCTGACCTGCTTGCTGACAGGCTGCTAGTAATGTCAAAGTTAGGATAAATAGCAGCACCAAATGTGATTGTTTTTTCATACAGAGCCTCCATTTCTTCATCCCATTCGTTCATATCGGTCAAATATATGCATCCTTTACCACATAAGATTTCTTTTATTGTAACAGACAAGCTCGTGTCACTTCTGTGATTTATGAGTAAATGGATGAAAATATGTCTAAGGATTCACATTTCCCTGTCATTTCCCAATACAACCAATAGACGACGAGACATACGTATTTGGTTTCAATGAATTCATCTTTATGATGTAGCGGCGCCTTTTTGCATTGCATTCATGCTTGATAAGAAATCCAGCGGCTGTTCTGCCGCTGGATTTTGACTAATATCTGTTGCGAAGCTCCCTTAATATAAAATCGTATACGAGATTGAGCTGCTGTTCCTTTGGAAACAGCATAAATTCTTGTTTCTTCGGAAGACCTCCATCAAGACGATCTTGAAATTTCGTTCGGAGATATGCTGTCCGGTGCACCTGACTCTCAAATGATTTATATGAGACATCAAGTTTGACGGTTTGCTCATTTGTAAAGGTGACCACCGTGTCTCCGAGGGATGATTCTTGGAAGGTATGAATGTATTTGTGGGAGATCCAGCCGCACTGAGGACGGTTGGATGAATAGGTTGGGAAAAAGTATAGATGATTGGATGAGTCAATCACAATTGGGGGTTTGTGAGAAATTCCTGTTACTTCGTATGTTCCCGCCTTTCTGCCTGCATAGCTTGAGCCGAAGAATCTGCAGCTGCGTTCAATAATTTGCAGGGGCTTTAATTCAACGTAAAAGCTTGTCTCTCTTTCTATGACTTTTGAATATACTCTTTTTCCTTCTTCAACTGGAAGGACCGCCATTGTTGTTTGATTAATGACGTATGAATCTAAAGGTGTTTCACTAATTCCTGACACTTCATTTCCTCCTGTGTTAATATTTGGTTATTTAAGATACTATTAATCTATCACCAACATATAAGAAACGACAGGATTTTTTCAAAATTTATTAAAAATCATCTTTTTATCATATTTTTTAGTCCATTCGATCTATCGAAAAGCCATTTTTAAAGATATATCCCATCCTGTCGATTGGACAAGAGGTGTCGATTCTGCTCAAAAATAAATTGTCTAAAAATTATAAATTCTTGTTGATTTTTTCTCCGCCAATCCATATACTATAAAAAAGGCATCGGGGGGATTCTTTATGAAAGAGAAAAAAACGTACGCTGAGCTCATGAAGTCCCGCAACACCCAAAAAACCGAAGAAAACGGCGTCACCATTTTAGACATCTATATTCAAATGGTTTTAGATGAGGCGCTTTATAAACAGCGCTTAACCTTCTTAAGAGAAGAGATTGATAAGGCACTGGATCAGCGTGATGAAAAGCGATTCAATGACCTGTCAGCTCAATATGCAGAACACTGCTTACATCAATCATGATGATTTTACTTGCGGCAGAGAGACATCAACTCGTCTCTTTACCGCAAGTTTTTTGTTTATCCATTTAAAATGGTCCCGCCATTCACATGCAGCATTTGTCCATTCATATAAGATGAGTCTTCGCTCGCTAAAAATAAATAACTTGGCGCAAGCTCTACTGGCTCACCAGGACGTTCCATTGGGACATCTCCGCCAAATTCAGAGACTTCTTTTTCCGTAAAGGTTGAGGGAATCAGTGGTGTCCAAATAGGGCCAGGAGCTACTCCATTCACTCTAATCCCTTGTTTAATTAGCGATAAAGATAATGATCTCGTAAAGGTTACGACCGCCCCTTTTGTGGATGAATAATCGATCAATGTTTCATGCCCTTTATAGGCGGTGACAGATGCTGTATTAATGATACTGCTTCCTTTTTTTAAATGAGGAAGAACAGCCTTTGTTAAATAAAACATGGCAAAAATATTCGTTTGAAACGTCCGAAGAAGCTGATGCGAGGTAATTTGCTCAATGCTTTTTTGCGGATGCTGTTCCCCGGCGTTATTCACCAAAATATCAATGGAACCGAAGGCATCTTTTGTTTTTTTGACGACCTCATTCGAAAAAGCCTCATCCCCTAAATCACCTGCAATTAAAATGACACGGCCTCCCGCTTTCTCAATATAGTCCTTCGTCTCCTCGGCGTCACGATGTTCACTTAAGTAAACAATGGCGACATTGGCACCTTCTTTCGCAAATAAGACAGAAACTGCTCTTCCAATCCCGCTGTCTCCACCTGTCACAATGGCTGTTTTTCCTGCTAACTTTTTGTCCTGCACCTCACGATCAAAGACAGGTCTAGGGTTCATTTTATATTCAAGACCCGGACGTTCATTTTGGTGCTGAGGCGGTAATGTTTTCTTCGGCTGCTTTGTTGACACGTTAGTCCACTCCTTCCTTTTATCTTGTTTATTTTTATGTGCTGGCGGCTTTTTTATGTATGGCACCCCTGTTTCCTTTCTGATGTATGATTTTCAGCATTGTGGAAAAATTATACACAACAAGTCAATGGAGGCGACAACATGGAACAAGAACATAAAGGAATGGAACAGGCAAAATCATTATGGCTGGCGGACAGTCAGAAACATTCTTTTCCTTCTGTCAGTGAAGATCTCACAGCAGATGTGATCATTGTCGGCGGCGGTATTACCGGTATCGCTGCGGCGTTTGAAATGACAGAGCGAGGATTAGATGTAATTATCATTGATGCCGAACAATTGCTGCAAGGCACGACCGGACACACAACGGCTAAAATCACCTCACAGCATGATGTGTACTATTATGAGCTGATTCAACAAATTGGGATGCCAAAAGCACGTTTGTATGTAGAAGCAAATGAGAAAGCAAAAGACCTCATTCAAGCTCGTATCAAAGAGCACGACATCGATTGTCAGCTAGAGATAAAAGATGCTTACCTTTATACAAAGGAAGAAAGCGGTGTAAAAAAGTTAAAGAAGGAATTAGATGCCTACAAACAGCTTGGTATTGACCGAGAATGGAAAACAAAGCTTCCTTTTGACGCTGACATCAAAGCAGCCCTTGCGATGACCAAGCAGGCACAGTTTCATCCCCTTCATTATCTCAATGCGCTAATCGACAAGCTCCTAGAGCGAGGTGTACGTATCTTTGAACAAACAACCGCTGTTAATATAAAAGAAGGGAACCGCCCTGCTGTCGTCACAAAAAGCGGACATCATCTGACAGGGCGCTATGTCATTTCATGTTCACACTTTCCTTTTTATGATGGAAAAGGACTTTATTTCACCCGAATTCATCCAGAGCAATCCTATGTCGTAGCAGCTAGAACAACCAAACCACTCCCAGACGGAATGTACCTAGGAATTGACCAGCCTGCTCACTCTTTAAGAACAGCAGAATGGCACGGTGAAGAAGTAGTCCTCATCGGAGGAGAAGGCCATAAAACTGGACAAGGCGGAGATGAATCCGCTCACTATGAAGGACTAGAAACGTTTGGAGACGCCACCCTTGGAATAGAAGAGGTGCTGTATCGCTGGTCGACACACGATATGGTCACAATGGATCAAATCCCTTACATTGGCCGCCTGACCAAACACCACCAGAATATCTTTGTAGCAACCGGCTTTAGAAAATGGGGTATGACCACAAGCCACGTCGCAGCCACTCTTATCGGTGATTTAATTGAAGGAAAATCGAATCCATATGAATCAATCTTTACGCCATCAAGACCTGTTACTGACTCTTTCGTCAAAGATTTCGTTAAAGAAAATGCCAATGTCGCTACCAAGCTGATCAGTGGTAAATTCAAACGAACTGATCAAACAATCGATGATTTAAAACCAGGCGAGGGCGGCATTATCTCGTATGAACATAAAAGGTGCGGCGCCTATAAATCAGAGGATGGGAATGTCTTTCTAGTCGATACAACGTGTACTCACCTAGGCTGTGAAGTGGCTTGGAATAATAGTGACCGCACTTGGGATTGCCCGTGCCACGGTTCACGTTTTTCCATTACTGGAGAAGTAGTAGAAGGCCCTGCTAAAAAACCACTAAAAAGGTCATATAAAGAACAGTGAAATTTCACTCGTCCCCCCTTTAAAAAATCCAATATTATCCGATAAAAAACATAAAGTCTGATATTTTTGATGATTATGGGGGGACAAACACATTGTTATTTAAAAAAGAACCGAAAAGAAAAAACACTGCTTTTTTCACACAGCAGGATGATGGGATAAAACGAATCAACTTCTCGAACAATACGGACATCGCCAAACAAATCAAAATGATTGACCTGACGCAGCATGACCTATTGATATTAAAGCAGCTCAATCCAATTGTTCAGGATGATATTGCACATATTGTTGATAAGTTTTATAAAAATTTAGAAGTCGAGTCTTCCTTGATGCATATCATTCAAGACAATAGTTCTGTCGATCGTTTGAAAAAAACACTCCGCATTCATATTAGCGAAATGTTTGCAGGTGTGATTGACGAAGCCTATGTGGCAAAACGCATTAAAATTGCGCAAGTTCATTTACGGATTGGACTCCAGCCTAAATGGTACATGGCAGCATTCCAAGACCTTCTGCTATCCATTATGGATTTATTCGCTAACCATATCCAAGATTTCAAAGAATATCAGACAGCGGTCAAAGCGACGACGAAAATTTTAAATTTAGAACAGCAGTTAGTCCTAGATACATTCCAAAATGAATATTCTAAAATTCGTGATGAAGCAGAAGAGCAGCAGCAGGAGCTTCATACAAAAATCACAGAGACTTCAAATTCGCTTGCTTCGCTCTTCTCAAACACAACAAGTGCAGTCGACAAGCTTGTCTCAAAATCGGATGAGATGGCGGACATGTCACAAGCTGGAACACAAATTTCAGCACAAGTCGAAGAAAAATCAATCGGCGGTAAAAAAGAATTAGAAATTCAGCAAACACAAATGAACCAAATTGATGGCAGCATGACAAAAATTGAAACAGAAATTAAGCGCCTTGAAGAAATCGCCAAACAAATTGAACAAATCTTTGGGATTGTCACAGGCATTGCAGAGCAGACGAACTTGTTATCTTTAAATGCCTCAATCGAATCTGCACGAGCAGGTGAACATGGAAAAGGTTTTGCTGTGGTTGCAAACGAGGTACGCAAATTATCAGAGGACACCAAGAAAACGGTTTCAACTGTATCTGAACTTGTCAACAATACCAATTCACAAATCGCCATTGTTTCTCAGCACATTGCGGACGTGAATCTACTTGTGACAGACAGTAAAGAAAAAATGACACAAATCAATTCACTCTTTGATGATATCGTCAGCAGCATGAACTTAAGCAAAAACCAAAACGGAAAAATTGAAATTGACCTTCAGACCTTCCTTAACGAATTGAAGGAAGTCAAACAAACGGTGTCTCAAGTCGCAAGCTCCGTCGAATCCTTAACAAGCCTGACAAATCGCTAATACAGTCTTTTTTCTTCTACTTTAGTATAATAGAAGAAAAGATAGAAAAGGCGGGATTTGATTGACAACAATTTGCCTAGTCAGACACGGGGAAACAGATTGGAATGCAGCGAAACGAATTCAAGGACGAACAGATATCCCTTTAAACGATACAGGTAAATGGCAGGCTGAACAAACTGGACTTTACTTAAAGGATGTCCATTGGGATGTTGTCATTTCCAGTCCACTAACAAGGGCAAAAGAAACAGCACACTTGATTTTAAATCATGTCCATGCCCCACTTGTCATCATGGATGATTTTATAGAACGAGATTATGGTGACGCTGAAGGCATGTCGTTTGAGGAGCGTCAGAAGCTGTTTCCAGATAAACAGTATCCAAATATGGAACCAATTGAGACGATTCAAAACCGAATGCTAGAAGGTATTGAGAAAGTCAGAGCCGCCTATCCAGATCAACATGTCCTGATCGTGGCTCACGGAGCTGCTATCCATGCTTTACTCACCACTTTGGCTGATGAACATATGGGTCTACAGAACACGAGACTTGTTAATGCTTGCTTAAATTATGTGGAATGGTCAGATGGTAAATGGAAGGTCCGTGAATACAACGTGGTCAGCCATTTAACTCAATCCGCCCCTTCTTAAAGAGCCTGTTATCTGAGCAGGTTCTTTTTTATGACAAAAACAATGATAAAATAATATTTTTTTATATCGAAATTCGAAATAGATGCTAGACGATTCTACCTATTTTATGGCTTTTCGGGTATCGAATATTTAACCGGAAATGGATCATGAGAAAAAAAGCACACTCCCTTTTTAATAGATTATCGCTGAAACGATAGAATAAACATATTTTACCACCGGTTCCAAGTGACTTAATTCCCCAATTTTCGCTAGGACTTTCACAAAAATTCGGGTCTACTCTTATTTGCCTACTTCCCTTAAACTGAATATACAGAATAATCAAACGGTTCATTCTTATAGACTACGGATGATTATTCTGAAATAAGAAAAAAGGGATGTGGAATGTGCGTGAAAAAGAAAAATGTGATGACAAGTGTTTTATTGGCTGTCCCTCTTCTGTTTTCAGCAGGGTTTGGAGGATCCATGGCAAATGCCGAGACGGTCTCCAAAACAGATAGTGAAAAAAGCTATATTGTTGGTTTTAAAGCCTCTGCCACCACAAACAGCTCTAAGAAACAAGCTGTCGTTCAAAATGGTGGAAAACTAGAAAAACAATACCGCCTCATTAATGCTGCACAAGTGAAAATGTCCGAACAAGCCGCCCAAAAACTTGAACATGACCCTAGCATTGCTTACGTAGAAGAAGACCATAAAGCAGAAGCATATGCACAAACCGTCCCTTATGGAATCCCTCAAATCAAAGCTCCAGCTGTACACGCTCAAGGTTATAAAGGTGCTAATGTCAAAGTAGCTGTCCTTGATACTGGAATCCACGCTGCACACCCTGACTTAAATGTTGCAGGCGGTGCGAGCTTCGTCCCTTCAGAGCCAAATGCCACCCAAGACTTTCAATCACATGGAACTCACGTAGCTGGAACCATTGCTGCCCTTGATAACACAATTGGTGTTCTTGGGGTCGCTCCAAGCGCTTCCCTATATGCTGTGAAAGTATTAGACCGTAATGGCGACGGACAATACAGCTGGATTATTAGCGGTATTGAATGGGCTGTAGCCAATAACATGGATGTCATCAATATGAGTTTAGGCGGAGCAAGCGGTTCAACAGCACTTAAAAATGCCGTTGATACAGCAAACAGCCGCGGAGTCGTTGTTGTTGCCGCCGCAGGTAATTCAGGCTCTAGTGGCTCTAGAAGTACAGTTGGCTATCCAGCCAAATACGAGTCTACAATTGCTGTTGCCAATGTAAACAGTAACAATGTCAGAAACTCATCTTCTAGCGCAGGTCCTGAATTAGATGTTTCTGCACCTGGTACTTCTATTTTAAGTACAGTGCCAAGCAGTGGATACACTTCTTATACTGGAACATCTATGGCGTCTCCTCATGTAGCAGGAGCAGCAGCGCTTATTCTTTCTAAAAACCCGAACCTAACAAATTCACAGGTTCGCCAGCGCTTAGAAAATACAGCGACACCGCTTGGTGACTCATTCTATTATGGAAAAGGGTTAATCAACGTTCAAGCTGCTTCTAACTAACCAAGTGTGATAAAAAAATCCGGCTGATCCAGCCGGATTCAGCGCGTAGACAAACCCTCGCATTCGGTGTCAGTCCTGCGAGCCGGTGCTCACGAATGCTCAATTCGCTCCGCTCCGGTACTCGTCCTTCCTAGACT